>NZ_WXWP01000058.1:3941-17803 GCF_009904765.1 Vibrio sp. V39_P1S14PM300 | reverse complement strand
AAATAAAAACATACTAGCTATGAAATAATTGCATGGATTGGTGAGTGATGAGTCAACGTTTACCTTCAACAAAAAATTTGCAAGTGTTCCTGGCGACCGCAGAACACCTGAACTTCACCCACGCCTCTCAGGCACTGAATATGACGCAGGGCGCACTCAGTCGCCAGATTCAGTCGCTGGAGAGTTTGTTGGGAGTGGCACTGTTTTACCGTCAGGCACGTGGGCTGTCGTTGACGGCGCAAGGCGAAAAGTTTATCCCGCTGGCTGAAGATATTCTTCATCGCCTGAAAAAGGCGGTGGTGGATGTGACCGAAAACTCCAGCCGAATTAAACTGAATGCGCCAAGCTGCATCACCGCTTGGCTACTCCCGCATTTGATGTCTTTTCAGCAAGCGTTTCCAGACATCGAAGTCGAGTTAACCTCCACCATCAAACATCAGGTCGTGCCGGATTTTGAACAGTTTGATGTGGTGATTGTGTACGGGAAGCCGGGACGTTCATCGCAGATTCAGCAGCAATTGCTGTTTGAGGAAAAGCTGTCTCCACTGTGTGCGCCTGAATTATGGAAACAGGTGGTGGGAGACGGTGACGATTGGCATGACGATGTGTTGACCCGTTTTATGTGGCTGCATGCTACGCCGGAGCACAACGATTGGCGACTATGGTTGGCGGCACGCGATCGCTCCGATCTAAAAGGTCAGCGCAATCAGATATTCTCGACCTTAGATCAGGCCATGAACGCCGCTCAACGCGGGTTTGGGATTGCGGTCGGGGACGTCACATTAGCGCAACAAGATCTCAGTTTGCATCGTCTCTGTCAGCCTTTTAAGCAGGCCGTCAGATCCGGGCAAAGTTATTATTTACTTTGGCCGCAGGAAGCGGATAACGATATGATTCACAGTTTGTTGCAATGGTTTGCTCAAGCGGCTGATGTGAAAACAGAAAATGACTTGGCGCTTACAACAGTCTGACATGTGCAATGGATCGGCTGTCTAGTATTAACAGAGTTATGAAATGAGAGGAACATCGGCGTGAATCGTTCCATAATAAGAGATACTGGTTGCACTTTGCGGAGCGACAATGATCGGTAAACGCGCGGTATTTCTGTTGTGTGGCATGACGCTATTGGCCTCGGGCTGCAGCTCCTCTCCGACGCCTTCTTCGTCCTACTATACAGGGCATCATGAGCTCTGGTGGTACGAGAACGATGACTACTGGTATCACTATTACCCAGACAGCTGCGTTGATGAGCGGGCCTGTAAGCAGCGCCTGCAAAACTGGTGGGACGGGCTGGATACCGAGCAGCAACAGGCGGTCAAAGACAAGGTACAAGATTGGAAAGACGACGATATGTCGGCCAATCTGGATCACTTAAAACAGCAGTTAGATACACAATGGCACTCGTTACCTGAGGAGCGCCAACAGGCTATTGAGCAGAAATGGCAGAGTCATCATGGCAGCGCTGAACGAATTCGTTTACCCGAGCCTCAGCATCATCAGCCACAGATGAATCGACCAGCCATTCGCTCACGAATACAAACCCTTCCGAGAACGAGAAAATTATAAGGAGTTCGGAATAATGAAACGTCTTCTACTGACAACGATTGGTTGCGCGGCTTTACTTTCAATGACGGCGTGTTCCAGCCCGGTGGTTGATGTCACCCCGGACATGCTGCAGAACCAGCAGTGGAAACTGACACAGGTTGATGGCAATGCCGTCTCCACTAACGCGACACTGGAAATCAATGATGAAGCTCGGGCGGCCGGTAGCACCGGGTGCAACCGTTTCTTTGGCCAGTCTGAGCTGCAGGGCAACCGTATCCGGGTAGAGCGCATGGGTATGACTCGCATGGCGTGTCTGGATGAGAGCAAGATGAAAACGGAACAGATCGTTGCGGGCGTACTGACCGACTGGAGCGATGTGTCGATTCAAGATGGCGAGTTGATTCTCAAAGGTGTGTCACACACCTTGACGTACGTATTGGCCAATCAGCCGCAGTAAATCGATTGACAGGCCGCGCGTTCGCGGTCTGTCTTTTCCATCAATACGCATGAATGCCGAACGCGCGTAGTTTATCCGGTAGAACCTCATCCAGGCGTTCAATGTCGGCACTGTCCAGTTCGATTAACGCGAACCCATGACGCTGATAAACCGTCCGCATGTGTTGACGCTGTTTCTCAGTGACATTGCCGGAATCACTTCCCCAGAATTGCAGATATACCTTTCCCGCCGGAAGATAAAAGTCGCTGATGACGTCTTCTTCGACGGGTAACTGACGCTGATAAGCGTGCACCACCCCGTTCATATACAGCCAATTATCGATGCGCAGTTCACCACGGGAACGTACATAATGACCGTCGAGTGTCCGGTGTTTGGCTTCAAACTTTTGGCGAAAGCTCGACAACGATTTGTCGGTCGCATGTACTTCGGCATCTTGTCCGAGAAACTCTACCACGCACTGTTTGAGTCGCTTATTACGGACTAAGGCATCGTGCCACACCGCGTACTGGTTGCCTGAGGTTTTGTCTTCACGCTGGTAACCACCGACCGTCAATCCTGATTCGGTCACCTGCCAGCCTTGTTCTGTTTTCTGCAACCAGCCCAGCTCATTCAGGAGTTGATTGACTTTCTTTGGGTTGAGCCCGAATCGTTCACCAAGCTGGGTGGCACTTAAGGGCTGACCAGAAGTGGCGGAAAGGTCGATCAGCAGATTGTCCGGCCAGACAATAAATTGGCCGTATTTGGGGTGAGTGGCGTAATCGCCACCAAATTTTCGTCCCAGTTCAGTCAGGATCCATTTGTCCTCTGAACGATTGAGATACCCAGCAGTTTTTAACTCATTGAACAGCTGTTTCGCCTCAACGTTCCTGCGTTTGGCCAGCGCTGTTGTTGATAGTTTTTCCGTCATATGCCGACTCCTTGTTGTGTTTATTTTTGCCTGCCGAACGATGAGATTCAATCACTTGCCTGCAAATACTGGCGCGGTGTCCGGCCAGTATGCTGACGAAAAAAAGCGATAAACGCACTATCACTGGAAAACGCCAGACGGTCGGCAACGTCATTCACCGCAGCACCACCAGACAAATGCTCAATGGCTTTCAGGAGCCGCCATTGTGCCCGCCAGTCCTGATAAGGCATGCCCGTTTCGCGTTGAAAAATGCGCGTGATGGTTTTACTGCTGGCTCCGACCTGCTGACAGACCTGGTTGAGTGGCGGAGGCATCGTGACGTCGTTGTGTAATTTGGTCAGCCAGGCCGCGAGGCGTCTGTCTTCCGGCAGGGGCAGTGACAAGTGCTGCACGGGCGCCTGTTGGAATTCCTCGAAAAACAACGCACAGGTATTTTGCATATCATGCTTGGGTTTATCCCATGGCCAGAAGGCCATGCGTTCGATCAGTGCCTGAAGCAATGCATTGACCTCGACAATGCGAATGTCCGTGTCCACTGCTTGGGCTAAGTGCGCATCAAAATAGACCGAACGATACTCAACCACATTATTCATGGTGGCACAGTGAGGCACGCCGGCCGGAATCCAGGCTGCCCGGGTAGGAGGCAGAACGTATTGCTGGCGGCGAATGGTGAAGGTGATGCACCCCTGCGGCGCATACAGTAACTGGGCCTTGTTGTGCTGGTGCATGCCGGAGTCATGTTTTCCGACCCGTGCGGCGATGCCGATCACATCTGCTGTCAGTGCGTCTGCGTTAAAACGGGTTGTCGCGTCTATCAGAGCCATGTGTCTCTATTTTGCTGTTTTTGGTCTTAATCGTGTTATAGGGACTATAGCAGAGCGGGCTACACTGCGCCTACTTTGAAAGTGGATTGGAGAGAAAGATGAACAAATCACCACCCAATGCCGGTCTGATGGTGTTGTTATTGATGTTTCCGCAGGTGGTCGAAACGATTTATAGCCCGGTATTGCCTGCCATCGCAGAGGGATTTGGGGTCAGTGAGTCCGTGGCAGCCCAGACATTGTCGATTTACTTTTCCGCGTTTGCGGTTGGGGTTGTGATATGGGGTACGGTGGCCGATTATCTGGGGCGACGCAAAACGATGTTATTAGGCTTGGCGGTGTACGGCATCGCGGCGTTAGGCGCTGTCATCAGCACCGATTTCCACACATTGCTGGGTTTTCGCGCGCTCAGTGCTGTGGGGGCCGCCGTCGGTTCTGTGGTGACACAAACCATGCTGCGCGACAGTTTTGAAGGCGAAGCGTTGGGGCGGGTATTTGCCTGGGTGGGTATTGGTATCGCCATCAGCCCGGTGATCGGTATGATGACTGGCGGCGGATTAACACTGTTGGGAGGCTATCCGGCGGTGTTTACGGCGTTGTGTGTGCTCGCGCTGGCTCTGTGCCTGGTGTGTGCGATGATGTTACCGGAGACATTGCACGGTGAACAAGTGAAGCCTCGTGTGACAACTGTAGTGAGGCAGCTTGTTCGTGATGGTCATATCTGGCGTAGCGCTTTTTTGGTGGCTGGTTTTAATGTCGCGTTGTTTGGCTATTATCTGCAAGGGCCGTTTGTGTTTCAGAGACTTGGGTATGACCCCCACTTATTTGGCTACAGCGGGATGGTGATGGCCGCAGGCACGCTGGCAGGCAGTGTGTGGAATAAACGCCTGGTAACGCGCTGGCGTACAGACTCTATCCTGCGTTTGGCGGCACTGCTGGTGCTGGCTGGTGGTTTGGGGGTGATCGCGACCATCGACAGCTTGTGGTTCTTGGCGCCGATGCTGCTGGTTGTGTGTGGCTTTGGACTTGGGATCCCCAATGTGCTGAGCCAGGCCTTGGTCGAATACAAAGCGGGTATCGGCACGGCTGGTGCCTGGTTTGGTTTGATGTATTACCTATTAATCGGAGGAGGCCTTGCTCTCGCTGGCTGGATTCAAAACTTGGGAATCGTCCTGAGCGTCTGCGGGGGAGTGTGCTTACTACTGACTTTGACACGCCGCTCAAGGCCGTAGAGAAACAGGGAGGCGCAAGCCTCCCGTTGCTCAGGGCTGAGGAATCACTCGAATTTGCAGCGCTTCGTCCACGTCGATCAGTTTTGCCAGTTTTTGCAACTTTTCTCTGGTCATGGTGTGCAGCAGCACGGGCAGTCGAGCCTGTTCCGGCAAGAACTCCGGCGCAGTCTGAGCGATGGAAGTCAGATCCAGCCAGTAATAATTATCTTGCTCATGCTGTTTGATCGCATCTAGCATAGGCGTAACCGCGCGGCGCAGATCGTCTTCACTGACAGGGCGTGCCTGCAAGTCTCTGAGCACCGATTTATACGTCGCCAACACGGTATCGACTTGCCCGACGGTTGTATTGCTGTTGATGCTCATATTGCCGTAATTCTTAAACAGAGTGGATTGCGTGTAATCGACCCACGGACTGTACGATGCACCTATCGCTTCGCGGACCTCTTTGGTGATGCGTTGTTGCAGCACTTCAAACAGTACCCGGAACCCGACCGATTGCTCATAATTCTTGCCATCGGGGATCTGCCAGTAGGTTGTGGCTATGGCGGTGGTCTTATCGCCTTGGTGATACAGCGTCAGATCTTGCTTTTTGACCGGGGGGAAAGATTCCTTGTACGGCTCAAATACCTGCTGTGGTTTCAGGGGAAGCGCCCCGAAGGTTTGCGCAACGTAACTGGTGGCGTCTTCCAGCGTGATGTCGCCCACCACCCCGATTTCTACCGGGCCATTGAGCAGGGCATCGCGCACCAGAGGCTGAACATCACCCATGGAATACTGGCTCAGTTCTGTCACGCCTGGGAGTTTCCAGCGGGCATCTCCACCGTGTAGCAGAGGGCCAACGTGGAATTGCAATACCTGTTCAGGTGATTGCTGATAGGTGTTGTACACCGAATCCAGATGCTGCAGCGCAAAAGCCCGACCTTCCTCGCGATAGCCGCCGTCGGTGAAATACGCCGCATAGAGGCGGAGTTGGTTGAGGACGTCTTTATTGGCGACGATGCTTTGCGCGTCAATGGCACTGTTGGTAAACAGCATATTGGCACCGATGGTTTCGTCATCAAAGATGCCACGTAATTCGTTGAGCGTGTGTTTTTTCAGCCCGGCGGCCACCATACCGGCATCAAACAGTGTCATCAGCGGCGCTTTGTCATTGCTCAGTCCGTATTTGCCAGTACCGAGACGAACGGTCAGGTAAACGGTGTCTTTCTCCAGCTTAGTGGGTTTGACGTTCAACATCACGCCGTTATCAAAGCGATACCGCACAACGTTACCGTAGTCGGATGTACTGACGTGTTTGGCGATGCCGGACTCGCCAAAGCTCTCATAACCAAAATGGTCACTGACTTGATTGACGTACGGCAAGACAGGTTCTTTCTGGCTGTTCTGGTACGCGGCGAGCAACTTACTTTCGATGCTATCCGGCGCCTGACGATCCGCCAGATAGATCCGTGGTGGATGAGCGCCCCAGCGTTGCTTAAACTTTTCATTGACCAGTTGAGCGGTGATTTTGTCGCGTTTCTGATTGAACTGCTCATGATCGAACAGCGCGGAAGTAAGGACGTATTCACCATTCAGGGCAGTGACAGCGCGGCTGACCAGGTTGGCATTTGTCAGGTCATCGGTTGCGGTCAGACTGAGTTGCAGGTTATTGGCCATCGTGCTGACCTGACGTTGCACTTCTTCCTCACTGAAACCATAAATTAACGCCTGGCGCAGGGTTTGCTCCAGTGCTTCCAATCCTTGCTGCCATTCCCCTTGCGCAGTGGTGAGGCTGAGTTGGCTGATGCGGGCGAGCTGATAGTCCAGTTCCGTGCCTGCGTATGGCGAAATCAGCTTGCCTTCACTGTCAAACGCGATGGTTTCCAATCGGTACGCCAGAGCCCGGTCTCCAATCTCTTTGACCCATTGGTCGAAGTCGGTTTGGGTGGTGGCCTTGATGTATTTCGCCGGATCAACAAAATTCAGCTCAATCCGCGCAGTAATATTGGGGTGAATAAATGCTTTGGCTTGCGCGTGTTGTGGTAGGCTCACCTGCATGTCCGGCTTGGCTGCGTCTTGACCCTGCGGATTTTTCCAATCCGAAAAATAGTGCTTTACTCTCTGGAGAATCGCCTGAGTCTCCACATCCCCGGCAATGATCAGGGTGGTATTACGAGGAGCATAGTAGCGGGTATAAAAATCTTTCAGCCGTTTCTGATTGACCGCTTCCATGCCAGCGAGGGTACCCAGTGGTCGCTTGTTCATGATGCCGGAGCCGGCAAGTAGATAATTGCTCCAGTCAATGTAACGCTCAAAGTTGGCCGACTGGCGTTCGCGTACTTCAGATTCAATGACTTTACGTTCCCGCGCGATGGCGTCTTTGTCCAAGGTTAATTCAGACGCGGTTTCGCGTAGCAGAAACAGCGCGGTATCGATACTGTCTTGGTCCGACTTGGGCAGGTCAAGCTCGTAGACGGTTTGTGAGAAATCGGTGAACGCATTGGTATCAGCACCAAATGACAGACCGTGGCGCTCAAGCATCGCGACCATTTCGCCTTCGGGGACGTGTGTCGAACCATTGAACGCCATATGCTCCAGGAAGTGTGCAACGCCAGGCTCTGCGCCACTTTCTTGCAAAGAGCCGGCATCGACCCGCATCCGGAGGGAAACGCTGTTCTTGGGCTGATCATTACGGATGACAATAAGTCGCATACCGTTGTCCAGCAACTGGGTTTGGTAACGGCTATCCAACGGGAGATCCGTTTGTGGAAACCACAGAGCGGAATCGTTGGGGGCGGACAAAACGGAGAAGGACAAACAAGACAGGGACAGCAGCAGCGTCCGCTTCTTAAATCGGGCGTTCCACATGATGATGACTTCTTAAACGTATTGAAAACATATGAAATGGTTTACTTAGAAGCTATAGCGAAAGGTTATCATTGTCGAGGTCTTTCTGCGGATTCAACCAAAGGGTTGCAAAAGAAAGGGCAAGGTGACTAGTCTTGCCCGTCGATCCTGCCGACCAGAGGACGCAGGAAGTTAGGGGGGATGCCAATTGAGAAGCTCTGATTGACATCATGATCCAGTGTAGTGGCTCAAATTCGGATTGCGACTTTTCTTGGTTAAATATTTGTCAGACTAACGCCCGAGGAAAGCGGCACCTTTGACACCACTGTCATCCCCCAATTGTGCTGGCAGGATTGGGGTGGCGCAGTAGCCGCCAAAAACGTATTGAGGCAGTTGTTTGGGCACGTCTTGATACAGCTCCGCGACATTCGACATGCCGCCACCAAGCACAATCGCCGCCGGGTCGAACAGGTTGATGACCTGAGACAAGGCCCGGGCAAGTTGATCGACATACAGGGCATAATGGGCCTGTGCATTGGCGCAGTGAGGGCGTGCTTGCATGATGTCCACGCTGTTCATCTGGCTGGCATAACGTGCGTTGTAGCCTCTGGCGAACCCCGTTCCGGATAAAAACAGTTCGTTGCATGCACTGCGCCCGCAATAGCATGGCTCTGTTTTGCCGTCGATGTCCGGGCTGTAGTGGGCCAGTGGATTGTGCCCCCATTCACCGGCGACATTATTCGGTCCGCGCACCAGTTTTTGCTCATACACCAATCCGCCGCCACATCCGGTACCGATAATGACCCCAAAACAGGAGTGGTACTGTTTCCCGGCACCAAACAGCGCTTCACTCAAGGTAAAACAGTCGGCATCGTTGCCCAGATACACTGGCTGTTTTAGCCATTGTTCCAGATCGCTTTGTAACGGTTGATCGTTAATGACCAGAATATTGGCATTTTTGATCCGTTGAGTGCCCGGGCAGATGGCGCCAGGGAGTCCGATACCAATTTGATAAGTGTCACTGGCGTGGCGCGCCGTTTGCTCAATGATGGCCACAACGTGTTGGAGAAAGCTGTGGTAATCCGATTTGATGGTTTCAAAACGTTGATAGAAGAGTTGTTGCCCGTCTTCACTGAACAGGGCGGCGGCGATTTTAGTTCCGCCAATATCTAGTCCGAGGTATTGCATGTCACGTCTCCCAAAGCTGAGTTTGCAGTGTAACCGGAAATCAAAAGGCGCAAAGTCCGGGAGAGAAAAGCTGTGGAGTAACGCGGATTACTGAACTGAATAAGCAAGGGTTTACAATGTAAATCCTCGCTTATTCAGTGGGTCGGAATGAACGTAAGTTAAGGCTGATAGTGGAAAATCGCCATGGATCTTGGTGCGATGAGCATCTGTTTATGATCGATCGTGCTGTGTACTTCATGAGAGTCGGTGTTACAGATCATCGTCCACTGCTGATTTTCTTCCGTCGGCAGTGTAAAGCGGGCAGGGGCGTTGGTCTGGTTAATGCAGTAGAACATCTCAGCCCCGTGTTTGCGCAGGCCCAGATGAAGCGCCACACAACTGAGTCGGTTCCAGTCTTCATGCTCCATAGTGGAGCCATCAATACGTCGCCAAAAGATGCGATTGTCATTGCGTTGCTCGCCACTGAACGCGTGGATGAAAGGCACCATATAACGGGCGCGAGCCGACACCAGTTCGGCCAGCCACCGGCGAAAAGCCCGTTTGGCGTCTGACTCTTCCCAGTTCAACCAACTTATTTCGTTGTCCTGGCAGTAGGCATTGTTATTGCCACGCTGAGTGTGTGACAACACATCCGCAGTCAGAATATGGGGAATACCAAAGGAAAACAACAAGCTGGCCATGAAGTTTCGCTTTTGCTTTTCACGAGTTTCTCGTATCAGTGGATTGTCACTCGGCCCTTCAATGCCGTAATTGTCCGAGCGATTGTCACCGTGCCCATCACGATTCTGTTCACCATTGGCTTCATTGTGTTTGTGTTTGTAAGACACCAGATCCTGCATAGTGAAACCATCGTGGTAAGTGATGTAGTTCACCGTCATTTTGTACGGCCAGTTGGCCGCACTGTACAGATCGCGTGATCCCATCAAACGGGTCGCAAACTCTTTCAGATAGCCTTGATCACCGCGCCAGAAACTGCGGGTAATGTCTCGTAGGCGGTCGTTGCATTCATTCCAGCCGAATGGAAAGTTCCCCACCTGATAACCATTAGGACCGATGTCCCATGGCTCTGCGATCAGTTTCACCTCACGTAAGACGGGATCCTGCGCAACCGCCTTGAAAAATGCCGACTCTTGACTGAAATGCTCGCCCTGACGGCCTAATGTCGCCGCCAAATCAAAACGGAAGCCGTCGATGTGAAACATTTCAACCCAGTAGCGCAGCGTGTCCATAATCAGATTAAGTGTTGGCTGGTAGCTCAGATCCACGGTATTACCACATCCAGTAAAGTTGGCGTACTGTTCGCCGTGTTTGAGGTAATACTGGCCGTCGAGTGCTTTAAGGTTCAATACAGGGCCATCTGGTCCGCCTTCGGCCGTGTGGTTATACACTACATCCAGAATCACCTCGATCCCGTGGCGGTGCAGTTCCCGAATGGTGGTTTTGAGTTCCTGGACCGCGTCATGATCGGCGTAACGGGGGTCGGGTGCCATGAACACGTAAGGGTTGTAGCCCCAGTAATTCACTTTATCCATTTTCAATAGATGCGGTTCGTGCAGGCAGGCCGCAATCGGCAGCAATTGCAATGTGGTGATATTCTGCTGCTGGTAAAAGCTCAGCATCGCATCACTGACCAACCCGAGATAGCGACCTTGCTGCTCCCGCGGTACTTCCGGGTGGAGTTTGGTCAGCCCTTTCACGTGCGTTTCAAACAGCACGGTTTGCGCACGTGGGATGCGAGGTGGTCGCGTACCCTGCCAGTCAAACTGATCATCGACCACAACACATTTTGCCAGCGTGAAGCTCTGCGCAGCGTCAAATGGAGGCTGGTAGTGCAGGGCTTTATCCAGCGATTTCGCATAGGGGTCGGAAATAAAATGAGACTTTCCTTGTTGTTCAACGATATATCCGTATTTCTGTCCGGCTTTAATATCGCTGATGTAGACATGACGAATTCCAGCGTATTCATTGGGTAAGGAATACGTTACGTAGCGATTATTATCGTCAAACAGAGCAAGCTGAATATTTTCAGCTGCAGGGGCATAGATTGAAAAATTACAACCAGATTGATCTGGCGTAGCGCCCAGGGGATAAGGTCGAGAGCTTTGTTCCGTCATCACTTTGGGGTTTATTCTGTCGTTGTTGAACTATTAGTAAAAGACTTTGTCTATATTAGGTCAAGCGCCCCATCACAAATTTTTTCTTGTAATTTTATTTCAGTTCGATGACGAAAAAATGAAAAAGTTTGACGTAGTTTGCACTTTGATCGGCGTAATTTGCTCGCTCCCTTACCTACTCCCCCCTATATTTGTGATCTACGTTTTTTAAATGGCGTACGGTTATTTTTCTCCTCCCCAGTACTCCCCCCTAAATTCGCCGGGGGTGGAGGAAGTCACCCTTTTTCTCCTTGGGTAATCTGTCAACAGTTGAAACAGACGAGGATTCGTCCTCATCTTAACCCTCTTTATTAGCGTGCCTGTTTCTGCCTTTATGGGCGCGTTGAAAAAGAGGGAAAAAAAAATAAGAAACCCTAAATGGAGTTAACAATGAAAAAAGTAAGTGTAATTGCTGCCGCAGTGGCTGCGACTCTGGCTGGCGGTAACGCCGTTGCCGCGGACGTAGATTTTCATGGTTACATGCGTGCTGGTGTTGGTATGAGTACTGACGGTGGCCAGCAAGTAACGTTTGAGAAGCAAAAAGTGGGTCGTCTGGGTAACGAAGGCGACATCTACGGCGAGGTTCAGTTGGGCAAAGAAGTTTACAATAACGACGGTAAAACCTTCTACGTTGACTCCATGTTTGCCATGACGTCAAACGGTTCGAACGACTGGGAAAGCACCGCGTCGAATTGTGGTCTGGACGGCAGTGACGTGAAATGTGTGGACGATGCACAATTCGCTCTGCGTCAGTTCAACGTTCAGGCGAAAGGCGTGCTGGGCTTTGCGCCTGAAGCAACCTTGTGGGCAGGTAAGCGTTTTTATCAACGTCATGACATCCACATTTCAGATTTCTACTACTGGGACATTTCTGGTGCCGGCGCCGGTGTTGAAGGCATCGAAGCGGGTCCGGGTAAATTGTCTTTGGCTTGGGTTCGCAATGACCGTTCCGATGTACCAGACGAGTTTAACGGCGATGCAGTTAACGTAAACACTTTTGACGCGCGTTACGCTGGTATTCCTTTGTGGGAAAACGGCAGTCTGGAAGTTGGCGTAGACTACGCCATGGTCAACGAAACATCAGGTGCTTCTGACGCCGCTCAGGATGCTAAAGATGGCGTGATGCTGACTGCAGAACTGACTCAGGGTCTGTCTAACGGCTTCAACAAAACTGTACTGCAATACGGTACTGAAGGTTACTCAAAAATCATGGCCTTCTACGGCAGTGGTAACTGGTATGGCGCAGAAGCCAAAGACGGCGCATCTGGCTATCGTATCATCAACTGGGGTGTGATTGGTCTGGGTGAAAACTGGGAACTGGGTCACCAACTGGTTTACGGTGTAGGTGAAGATATGTGGGATGGTCAGGACAAGTGGGAAGCGATGTCTGCTGTTGTTCGTCCGGTCTACAAATGGGATGACAACCACAAAACCATCTTCGAAGCAGGTTACGGCATCGATGACAACGATGGTGCTGACAACAAATACGGCAAATTCACCGTGGCGCAGGCATGGTCTGCAGGCTCAAGCTTCTGGGCTCGCCCAGAAATCCGTCTGTACGCATCTTACCTGACCAGCGATTACGACGACGGCTCTAAAGTCTTCGACAGCGGCAAATCGGACGATTCATTCCAGTTCGGTGTGCAAGCTGAAGCATGGTGGTAATCATCATCTAAAGCATCTTATACTGTCCTAAACCAATACAGCCAGAGTTATCTGGCTGTATTTCTTTACAAAAATAACAACAAGGTCGAGGTGGATCATTATGAAAAAATGGCTCGCGCCCGTAATTCTGGGCATGTTAGTCACCGGTTGTACAACACCGCAGCAAGTGGCAATGAATACTCAGGGCAGCCAGCAGGTGATTACTCAGTCGTCTGAGATCAACTGGCTACCGCTCGATGTACCGACGGTCACTGAGTTCGCCTTGACAGACAAAAGCCAGATGCTGCTTAACGGTGACAGCGCCGGAGCGATTGCTGCTTTCACCCTGCCAGGGAATCGTGGCAGCCTGGACATCAAGCTGGAGTCTTTTGTCAGCAAAGACTTGCAGTTTTTTGCACCGACTATGGTGATTTACAACTCGGTCGGTGAAGTGATTTATCAAGCTGACTTTGCCAAATTCCAATACGAGCCAGCGAAGCTGCTGGACAACGACAAATTTGTTCTCGACATGAATGTGATCCCTGAAACATCAGGGGGGGACATGCAGGTTCTGATTTACACTACTGCGGACGATTTAAAAGGCAGTTCACAGGTATTGCACCCGGCAAAAGCCTTTGCGATGGCGCGCCACACTCAGCCACCTGACATCGCAGATCCGATGGCGAAACACGCGCCACTTGGTCAGTTCCGGCTGAGCGTTTCAGCCAATGATATTGTGACGTCAAAACTGGGGGCGACCAATGACAACATTCCTCAGGGAACCGATCTGACGTCCTATTACCACAATGCCATCAAGAAGGCGGTAGAGGCCGATGATATCCCTAAAGCGTTAGGTCTGCTGGATGAAGCCAAAGCACTCGATATTCAGGGTGCACAGGAAGTCTTTGTGAAAGCCGTGAACAGCAAATAAGCGATGATTGATACATGTTGTTGATAGAGAGCTCCCGCAAGGGAGCTTTTTTGTTATGAGCAATATTACGGCGGGGGTTACTGTAAAAAACACGTGGGGGATCCGGGGAGAAGCATCGTCACCTGCCCGCCCCGATTTTTCACGCCCAGCCCGGGGGC
>NZ_WXWP01000058.1:0-3896 GCF_009904765.1 Vibrio sp. V39_P1S14PM300 | reverse complement strand
GTACGGAACCGCTTTGTTTTTTGTTTAAATGCGGCGGGCACCCCAGAAATCTCCACAGGGTGTTTCGTGGGCAGCGTGAGTTGTGTAAAAGAGACAGGAAAATAAGCGTTGATTGATACATGTTGTTGATAGAGAGCTCCCGCAAGGGAGTTTTTTTGTTATGAGAAATATTACGGGGGGGTTAACTGAAAAAAGCACGGGGCGTACCGGGAAGACGCATCGTCACGTGCCCGCCATGATTATCAACGCTCAGCCGGTAGTCTTGTTGGTGGAGTAAGTCGTGGAGCATATAGTGGCCATCAGACAGCGACCACTGTTGCATCAATTCACTGGGTAACCGCAACGTCAAGTTGTGGCTTTGCCCGGCACTGAAATTCGCAACCAGAATCAGTTTTTGCGTGGCGCAGGAGCGGGCAAACGCAAACAGGTGATCTTGATTTGGATAAAAACCCTCGAAGTTGGCGGCGTACAAATCATGGTAGTTCCCCGTCAGAGCCGGGCTGGTGATAGTCAATTGGAGTAACCGCTGATAAAACTGGCGCAGTGTCCGCTCCTCCTCGGTCAACTTCGCACCGTCATAACGGCCGTGGTTCATCCAGCGTTGGTGGTGAGGTACTCCGATGTAATCGAAGATGGAAGTACGCGATGGCTGGCCGAAACCAGCATTCTCCGCGCCTGGCTCACCGACTTCCTGACCGAAGTAAATCAGGACTGGCGCTGAAGAGAGGCAGGTAGCAACGAGCATGGCCGGTTTGGCTTTATGTGGATCCTTGGCAAAAGCATCGGAGGCGATACGCTGCTCGTCATGATTTTCCAGAAAGTTCATCATGTGATGCTCGATATCGCGCAGTTGCCACTCGATGCGGCCAAGTTCCCGGGTGGATCCTTCTCCTTGCACAATGGCACGTAACTGATCGTACAGGTCAACTTTATTGTACAAATAATCCATCTTACCGAGCTGGATGTAGTCGCGATAACACTCGGGTTGATAAACCTCAGCGAGTAGGAAGGCTTCCGGATTCACCTGCTTAATTGAGGTGTTCAGGTAGCTCCAGAACTCGACGGGTACCAACTCAGCCATGTCATACCGAAAGCCATCTACCCCTTGCTGCAACCAATAGACGGCGATATCACGAAACTTTGTCCAGGAGTCGGGCAGCGTTTTTCCTTGCCAAAAGGCAGCGTGCACCTGATAGGGCTGTTCGTGGTAACCCGGAGGCAAACGGTCGAACTCGACCTGGCCATCAGGTGTGACGCCAAAATTGATTTTGACGGTGTCGTACCAATCATCGAATTGAGGCCGGCTTGCGCGCGCCCCGTTGCCACTCCAGCGCGCGGGATATTCCAGATAATCGTGTGCACTTTTTGTGGCCGGAACAAAACCTGCGGGAAAGATTGGCCGTTCAAACGGTGTGTTGGGCAGATAATAAAAATTGTTGTCGCGCTGGTATTCCAAAGTCGTGTCATCGTTGGCACCAAAATCAAAGACGCCGACGGGGTTGTTGAAGCCCTGGTACGTTCTGGCGACGTGGTTGGGCACGATATCGATGATCACTTTTAATTCCGCGGCATGAATTCGTTGTATCAGGGCCAAAAATTCGGCATTGCGATTGCTTGGTTCATCAGCAAGATCTGGGTGAACAGCGTAGTAGTCTCTAACCGCATAGGGCGAGCCGGCGCGCCCTTTGACGATAGCAGGGTGGTCGAGTGGGATGCCGTATGCGCGATAATCGCTCGTGGTGGCGTGGTGAGGAATCCCCGTAAGCCAAAGGTGAGTGATGCCGAGATCGCGGATTGCCTGCAACGCTTCTGGCGTAAAATCACTGAGCTTTCCGACGCCGTTGGTTGCCTTGTCTCCCCATGCTTGATGCTGAGTTTGAGTATTGCCAAACAGACGGGTCATGACTTGATAGACAGTGTATTTTTGTTTGTTCATCGTGCTGCCATTCATCCTGCTTTTGGTTAAGCATAACGGACAGCGATTCGAGTGGCTCGTCGACGGAAGGATGTTGAGAGGCGCAGGTTGATGAACTGTGAAGTGGGCAACATTTGGTGCAAATAAAAAGCCACGCGTCCGCGTGGCTTTTAAAGCTTATCACTGTGCTTTATTTGCGATCTTGGTCGAAGTCACCGTGGAAGTGGCCGTGATCTGAATGACTGTGAGCGGCTTTTAGCTTCTCACCGATGCGCAGTTTCTTCACTGGCGCAGCCACACTCAGGGCACGAGGAGCTACTTTGGCTTTGGTCTGCTCTTCTTTAGCCGGGAACAGAGGCTTACTGAAAGCGTAGTAAGTGGTCACATAGGCCAGTGCCTGAGTGTTCACATACAGTGCTTTCTGGCTGATGTTGTTCAGATCATCACAAGCCTGGTGGTAACACTTGTCGTACGCAACGTCGATTTCGCCACCGAACTGATCCACTTCTTCAGCAGTTTTGACTTTCTCGGCACCAGTAAACAAGCCGCCGAATGCCACACCCCAGTCAGCAAAGCCAGCGTAGTCTGAGCGTTTTGATAACGCTTGAGGAACGGTTGATTCTGACTTCGCAGAGAAGAACTCATTAAAGGTTGCTTCGATGTCAGACGTACCAAACGGTGGTTTGAAGTCGCCAGTGTAGGCGTTGTCCGGGCTATCTTTGGTGTCGGACAAGTCGCCATCCATCACGCCGAAGATGTAGTTTGGTGAACCGATCATGTCGAAGTTGAGGTACATCTTCACTTTGTTGAGCTTGTTATAACGCGCGTCAACCAGTTCAAGCTGCTCTTCGGTCAGCTGGCTTGGGTCTTCCAGGCCGAGTTCGTCCAGAATCTCTTGCTGCGCTTGCTCATAAATCGGGCCAAACAGCTCACTGGTGTAGTGTTCAGAGCCAACCAGACCTGCTTCTTCTGCTGCCCACCAAGCAAAGCGAACTTTGTTTTTCACCGGAGCTTTGGTGTTGGCCAGAGTAACAGCGTATTCCAGCAGACCTGCGGTACCAGAGCCATTGTCATTGATACCCGGACCTTCAGGAACGGAGTCAAGGTGGGCCCCCAACATAACGACTTGGTTCGGGTTACCGCCCTTCGTTTCTGCCAGTACGTTCTGAGTAACGACCATTTCATCTTGAATGTTCACATTCAAAGTCGCAGGAATGGCTTGAGCCTCGCTCAGATCAAACCACTGTTTACCCAGATCGTAGCGCGCACCGAAAGCAGGAATCGAGGCGGTGGTATCGCTGCCCAGTGTACCGTTGACGACTGATTTACGGCCTTCATCGTTACCCTGGTTGAATACGACCACTGCTTTGGCACCAGCACTTTCTGCATTAACCACTTTCGCGCTGAAGCTACAGCCACCCCGCTGAATGACGGCAATTTTGCCAGCAACATCTTTGCCGTCGAAATCGCTCGCTTCACAGCCGTCGGTGTCGTCGTAGTTTGGATCGGAGAACGCAAAGTCAGGCGTGACGAACGCTAATTCACCGCTCAGTTCACCGTCCGAGCCACCAGAGTAAGACATCACCGCATAATCCGGTTCAACACCTTCGTCTGCTTCACGAGTGCTGATAAGGTCAACGCCATCAACGTTAAGCTGAGTACCGCTCAACTCTTCCCAGGCACGGAAATCGAATTCTTGCGTTGTGACTTTGTAGCCATGATCTTTCATGACTTCGATAATGTAGTCGACGGAGTGTTGATAACCGTCAGAGCCGGCTGCACGTGTTACCGAACTGCCATCTGTGGTTTTGGATGCACGAGCTTCCAGCTCGACCAAATGATCCACCACCTCTTCACGTTCAATTTTGCTACTGACGTAACCCGCCGCTTTCTTCGGATCGTCCCAGTAACAACCTGTGAGCATGGTTGAGCTGATGACGGTCGCGAGAAGCGTTCTTTTTGTTGTCATGCTTACTTGCAT
>NZ_WXWP01000151.1:0-18070 GCF_009904765.1 Vibrio sp. V39_P1S14PM300 | reverse complement strand
GGACAACGATTTGGTGTTGCATGTTTATGCGGTATTTATTCACTTTGCCTGACAGGGAATGGAAGCAGGCGCTGGCAACCTGATTATTTCGGCCTATTGGGCGGCAATCAGGCCGATTCACGAATAATCAGTTGCGGGGGGAGGATCAGGCTATATGCCTGATCGCTTGGCGTGTGCAGTTGGTCGATCAGACGTTTAGCCGCCTGGCGACCCATTTCTCGCGCGTCGGAATGGATGAACGTGAGGGGCGGCTCGGTCAGACTGGCTTCTTCAACGTCATCAAAGCCGATAATTGATACCTGTTCGCCAATGAATTGATCTTTACCCACCCGGCGACCAGCGCGATTAACGCCATACACGGCACCCAGTGCGGTTGAAGAGTGATGGCAGAGCAAGGCCGTCACCTGAGGGTGTTCTGACAACAACTGTTGAACGGTTTGCGCGGCTGCTGCTTGGCTTTTGTCACATTCAACGACCCACTCGGGTTTGAACGGCAGGCCAAATTGCATCAGAGTGCTGCAGTAACCGCCGATGCGTTCGGCGCGACACAGCGAGCTGCTCTTGCCACCAATGTAGGCAATGCGGCGATGTCCCTGCTTGATCAAGTGCTCCGTCGCTAGTTTGGCAGAATAAGTATTGTCCGGGCCGACGTAGTCTATCTGCTTGTCGACGGAGGCTCGTGCAATGCAGACCATGGGCAACGCATGCGATTTGATGCTTTCGATATCGAACTGTTGATTTTCACCAATGGGACAAAACGCGATACCGCCCACGCCCTGACGGGCCATGGTCAGCAGACATTGGTCGAACTTGTCCTGACTGCTGCCACTTTGCGCCAGAAACAGCATGTAGCCTTGTTTTTCGATCTCTTCACTCAAACCGGCGGCCACCTCCGCATAATATGGATCACTGATGTCTTTCAGTATCAGACCGATGATCTCGCTGCTGTTTGAGCGCAAATTCGCAGCGGCTCGGTTGCGGATGTAGCCCAGTGCTTCCACCGCCTGATTGACTTTCTCGGCCGTATCCACAGAAATGCGGCCTTTATTACTCAGCACCATAGAGACAGTCGTGACCGATACACCGGCGTGTTTCGCTACTTCGGTAATGGTCACTTTTTTGGTCGACATAGGTTCACTTATCTGGAGGAGGAGAAACGTTTTATCAGGCAAACATACCTTTATTGCCCTGATTATAAAAGGGTGATCACAAAGTAATCGAAATCTATATAAGCCGATCACAAATTATTTGGTAAAACGTTTTATCAAAAATTTTAGCGGCGTAGACTCAACGCATAAAAAATAGCCTCATACGCCGCTCAGGCTCAGTAAACAGACGCGACGTATGCCCTACGTTTTCATCTCGCGGAGAGTTGTTATGTCAGGTAACACCAATAAAACCACCATGTGGGAATTCTTACAGAGTTTAGGTAAGACGTTCATGCTGCCCGTTGCGCTGCTGGCGTTTTCAGGGATATTGCTTGGTATTGGCAGTTCGTTGTCGAGTGCCGCCATCCGTGAAGCCATCCCATTACTGGACAATACCCTGCTGCAATACCTATTTATGTGGATGACCAAAATTGGTCTGGTGGCATTCATCTATTTACCAGTGATGTTTGCCATCGCGATCCCGCTTGGCCTTGCCCGCGAAGAAAAAGGGGTGGCGGCGTTTGCCGGTTTTGTCGGTTATGCGGCATTTAACCTGGCAATCAACTTCTTTCTGACCGTTGCCGGTGTGCTCAGTGATGATCTGGAACGCAAAGCGTATGGCGTGAAAAGCATAATCGGTATTGAATCGATCGATACCGGGATCTTGGGTGCGGTGATCGTCGGGGTGATCGTCGCCCGTCTGCACCAGCGTTTTTATACCTTTAAAATGCCAGACGCGCTGGCGTTTTTTGGCGGCGCGCGCTTTGTTCCGATCATCTCTGCGATCGTGCTGGGAGTGGTCGGCGTCGTGATCCCGTTTATCTGGCCATATTTCGCTCAGGGTATCAACGCGGTCGGTTACGCAATAGAAGGGGCGGGTGCCTTCGGCCCGATGTTGTTTGGGACCGGTGAACGTTTGTTGCTGCCGATCGGCTTGCACCACATTCTGGTGGCACTGATCCGCTTTACCGAAGCGGGGGGAACCATGGACGTGTGTGGACACACGGTATCCGGTGCATTAAATATTTTCTATGCTGAGCTGTCCTGTCCTACCACTCAGGGCTTTACGCCGGAAGTGACAGCATTTCTTTCTCAGGGCAAGATGCCAACGTTCCTGGGCGGTCTGCCTGGTGCAGCTCTGGCAATGTATCACTGCGCGAAACCGGAAAGCCGTCATAAAATCAAGGCACTGTTGATTTCTGGCGTGGTGGCGTGTGTGGTGGGGGGTATCACCGAACCTCTGGAATTTCTGTTCTTGTTTGTGGCGCCGGTGCTGTATGTGATCCACGCCATTCTGACCGGGCTGGGCTTTATGGTGATGGGCTTGCTCGACGTGACCATTGGTAACACCGACGGCAACATAATTGATTTTCTGGTCTTTGGCGTCTTGCAGGGCACTGCGACGAAATGGTACCTAGTGCCGGTCGTGGCTGCGATTTGGTTTGTGGTGTACTACTCGGTGTTCCGCTTCGCGATTCTCAAGTTCAACCTGAAAACACCCGGACGTGATGTCGATACGGCTGAAGTGGATAAAGCGCTGGAAGCCACTTTCATCAATGAATCAGGCAAAGGGGCTGCGGTATTGGCCGCGCTGGGTGGCAAAGACAACATCAGTGCGCTGGACAACTGCATTACCCGTTTACGCTTGTCGGTGAAAGACATGTCTCTGGTGGACGATGCCAAACTCAAAGCCCATGGTGCGCTGGGGGTAGTGAAACTGGACCAGCACAATTTGCAGGTGGTGATCGGGACTCAGGTTCACCTGGTGAAAAATGAAATGCAGGCCCTCATTTCTGCCAGTTGAGGCTAGACTCGTTCTCCCTCGGCCAGACCTGCGTCTCTGGTTGAGGGAGGTTTACTTCAGGAGGCATAACGATGCAACACTTTGATTTCGATACACCGATTGACCGCACGGGCACGTACTGCACTCAGTGGGACTATGTGCAGGATCGTTTTGGAACGCCCGGGCTGCTGCCGTTTACGATTTCAGACATGGATTTCGCGTCGCCACCGGCGGTGCTCGCCGCACTGAAACAGCGTCTTGATCACCCGGTACTGGGCTACAGTCGCTGGAACCACGACGACTTTAAGTCGTCCATCATCCATTGGTTTCACCAGCGTTTCGACGCAACCATGGAACCGGAGATGATCGTCTATGGTCCATCGGTTATCTACATGATCTCTAAGCTGATCAGTCTTTGGAGCCAACCCGGTGATGGGGTGGTGTTTCACTCACCGGCTTACGATGCGTTTGAACGTATGATCGAAGGCCTAGGCCGAAGTTGCGTCCCGAGTCGCTTGCGAAAAGGCGCAAACGGGTATGAGATCGATTGGGCGGATCTCGAAGCGCAGCTATCTCAGCCTCATAGCCGTGTTTTTTTATTGTGCAGTCCTCACAACCCGACTGGGCGGGTGTGGCGGCGTGACGAGTTAACCAGGCTTGCGCTGCTGTGTGAGAAACATCAGGTGGCGGTAATTTCCGATGAAATCCACATGGACGTCAGCTTTGCAGCGCACACGCCTTTTCAAGGATTTGGTATGACGTCGCCGTGGGCATTGATCACATCGGCCAGTAAGTCATTCAACATTCCGGCCTTAACGGGCGCGTACGGGTTCATTGCCGATCAGCAAAGCCGCGACCGCTATTTGTATACCCTCAAACAGGTCGATGGTTTGTCTTCGCCCGCGATACTGGGGGTGCTCGCGACCATGGCGGCGTATCAACATGGCGCACCTTGGTTAGACGCATTAAGTGAGTACGTTCACGCAAACCATCAGTACGTCAGCATGGTGCTTAATGACGCGTTTCCTTCGGTCGCCTACCAAGTACCGCAGGCCACCTATCTGGCCTGGATTGATTTGTCGTCATTGGATTTGGACATGAATCAGTTGAATCAGTGTTTAATTAAAGACTTTAACGTTGCCATCATGCAGGGCAGTGTTTACGGCCAGAGTGGAGCAGGGTTTGTGCGCCTGAATCTCGGCTGTCCGAGAAGCAAAGTGGAAGCGGGCGTAACGGCGCTCATTGGCGCAATTCGCCAGCAATGCTGACTGAGGGTGTGTCCTGGCTATCAAAGAAACTGCCATGATTCATCCACAAACAAAAAGTTGGTCGATTCGTTCAAGACTTTGGTAAATCCACCAAGAAATTGTTGTCATGTTTGTTGGTTATTTTTCCTGTTTTACTTTAAATTATTGAAATTTAACAACTTAAAAAGTTGGCATGGTACTTGATATACCTATGGTATGCAGCTCATAACGAGCCCAATCCAATACTAGAGAACACAAGGAAATTGCTATGCCAACTCCAGCTTATATGACTATCAACGGCGAAACTCAAGGTCACATTACTAAAGATACTTTCTCTGCAGATTCTGTCGGTAACACTTGGCAAGAAGCGCACGTTGACGAGTTCCTGGTTCAAGAACTGGATCACGTTCTGACTATTCCACGTGACCCACAAAGCGGTCAGCCAACTGGTCAGCGTGTTCACAAACCAGTTGTGGTAACTAAAGTTCAAGACCGTTGTTCTCCACTACTGTTCAACGCGCTGGTTTCTGGTGAGAAACTGCCTGAGTGTCAGATCCGTTTCTACCGTACTTCTGTACAAGGTAAGCAAGAGCACTACTACACGATCAAACTGATTGATGCTCTGCTGGTAGACATCCAGACTCGCATGAACCACTGTCAAGACGCTGCAACTGCAGACCGTGTGACTGAAGAAGTTCTGAAGTTCACTTACCGTGCAATCGAAGTAACTCACGAAAACTGTGGTACTGCAGGTAACGACGACTGGCGTGCTCCACGCGAAGCGTAATTTGCGCTTAGCGTCAGTAAAAAGGCCAACATTATGTTGGCCTTTTTTGTGTGTAGAAATGTTGCCTTCATCCCTTGTGATTGTTTTTTTGTGTGGTGTTTTATGTTCTCCTGGAAATCCTGTTTGGCTGTATGTGTTTCTGTCTGGATGTCGGGTATGTCTGCGGCGATGGCCGCGAGCACGTACGCGTTTGAAACCTTTTCTCCGGACTATTCCGCTCAGTTGACACTCGATGTTGCAAGCCGGTCTGAACGGGATCTCACCTCAGAAAATATTGGTGTGATTACTGTCTTCAATCAAGATGGTCAGGCTGTGATCACGCACTCGGTTGACCAACTGGCCTTGCCATCGGATCTCAGTACGCCCTTACACACCAATGTCCTGCAGATCCCCTACGGTGAACAAAGTGCCTTGATCTATCAGGATCTGAACCTGGACGGACGCAAAGACTTCGCGCTGCAACAAGGTTGGTATTCTTGTTATGGCGGGCCTTCGTACTCGATTTATCTGGCCCGTGAAGACGGTTCATTTTCCTACAACGAAGCATACAGCGCTCTTGCTTCGCAATATTGCGGAATGTTTGAGGTTGATGCTCAGCAGAAAGCCTTGTTCACCATGACCAAGAGTGGTTGTTGCTGGCATAAATTTGATGTCTATCGAGCGGAAACGCAGGCGCCTGTTCTGGCCGAATCAACGGTCGTGGTACCCGTGGGTATGACGTTCGCTCGTTACACACGCACGACCTATAGCGATGGAAAGAACCCATCCACGGCGCTTTTTTATCTGATGGACGACTTCGCACCACCGGACGATGCGCCTCAGACGGTGTTGACTTTTCGTTTGCAGAAAAGCCCGGAGAAGCAAGTGGCGGTGTACATCAGCGATGAAAGAGTTGATTACGCGTTGATCAATGCTAACACTCAACGGGTGGAATTCAGCGCTGAGTTGGCAGCCAACCGCTTACTGGACTGGCAGAGTGATGAACATAAACAAGACCACGGGCCAATATTTTTGGAGCAGTCAGCCAGTTTCGTTTACCGACCACAGGCATTGAGTTTTCAGCTTGGCAAAACGCGTTACACCATAATCGATGAGCCACAACGAGTGGGAGTGGAAGTACAGCAAGGGCAACAGTCGTTTTTTCTTCGCGGCGATGTCACCAGCCGCAACGGATCATTGACGCGCCTGAAACAGGCTGCGGTGTCGAATCTGAAATTTAACTAACGGTCTCGAGTGTTTTGCTTTTTATCGCGGGTAGAACTGTTGCTGACTCAGTTCAATTTTTTGTTCCAGCAGCGCGATTAACCGGGTGTTGATCGCCGTGACGGCCGGGTCGATGTCTTTGTCGAGTGGCAACAAAATCTGCATCTCATACGTCACCGGATGGCGTAGCGGGCGGATGGCAATCTCCGCCTCATTAGCGTCCAGCGCCGATAAACAGCTGCCGACCGCAATTCCGGTACCGCTTTTGACCAGCCTTACGGCCATATCCTGCAACGAGACTGTCCACACTTTACGTGGATGAACGTTGAGTTCGTCTAACGTCAACTGCATCTTCTGGCGAATCGGATCGTGAGGTTCGCCGTAGATGAGAACTTCACCATTCAAATCCTGGTAGTCAATCACGTCTAGCTGTGTCAGTGGGTGTGAGGCAGGCAGCGCGCACACGCAGGGCAGAGCATAGTGGCGACTCTGATAACGTGGATCGCGGCGCATGTCGGTCGTGATCGCGAAATCAAATCGACCAGCGATCATGTCGTCCGGGATTTGTGAAGAGCGATAAGAATACAGCGCCAGCTCAAGATCCGGGTAGCTTCGTTCCAACTCCATCGCCAGTGCTGGCAGCAGGCTGATGGCAAGTGACGGCATACTGACTATCCTTAACTGACCTGAAACATGTTGATCTTTGAGCTTTTCGGCAAACACTCGCAGATGAGCAAGACCAAGATACACCTTGTCGACCTCATGATAGAACAGCGTGCCCCGACGGGTCGGCAGCAGCCGATTATGCTGACGTTCAAACAGCGCAAACCCGAGCCGGTCTTCCAGTTGCTTGAGCAAGCGGCTGATGGCCGGCTGAGATATCAGCATTTTTTCAGCCGCCTCGGTCGCGCTGGCTGTTTTCATGGTCCACATGAAGGCCTCTATCTGAGAGTCGGTAAATCCACGGTAAGCCATAACATTTTGTTATCCATTGATAGCGGTAAGTCATTCGTAACTTTCAGAGAAAAGTATATACATTAAAAGAAAGCGAAGTCACCCGAACAACTCGGTTTAAGAATAACAATTTGATATGGGTTGACACTCAAGTGTGAGGAAAAGTGATGATTGAACTGCTGAAAAACCAAAATGAGATATTCACTCAATGGCGCCAGGATATTCACCAACATCCAGAACTGGGTTTTGAGGAACAGCGCACAGCAGCGCTGGTGGCGGCGAAGTTACGTGAGTGGGGATTGGATGAAGTACACACCGGGATCGCCAAAACAGGTGTGGTCGGTGTCTTAAAAGGGTGTACGCCATCAGCTCGGGCAATCGGCCTGCGCGCGGATATGGACGCGCTGCCAATGCAAGAAATGAATCACTTCGGCCACGCATCTCGGCATCCGGGCAAGATGCATGGTTGTGGTCATGATGGGCACACCACCATGTTGCTGGCCGCGGCCTGGTATCTGTCCCAGCATCGTGATTTCAGTGGCACCGTACACTTTATTTTTCAGCCGGCAGAAGAGGGACAAGCCGGCGCTGACGCCATGATCAAAGACGGTCTGTTTGAGCGTTTTCCATGTGATCGTGTGTATGGCATGCACAACATGCCGGGCATTCCTGCCGGGCACGTCTGGCTGCGTGAAGGGCCGATGATGGCCAGTTCGGATCGCTTTGTGATCGAGATTCGTGGCAAAGGCGGTCATGCGGCGATGCCTCAGTTCTCGGTTGACTCCACGTTGGCGCTGAGTAACATCATTCTGAGCGCACAGTCGATTGTAGGACGAAATATATCGCCGCTCGACGCAGCTGTGGTGTCGTTCACGGATGTACACGCTGGGTCAGGGACACACAATGTGATTCCGGATACCGCCAGCTTAAAGGGCTGCATTCGGGCGTTTGATGACAGTGTGCGTCAACTGGCGGTAGAAAAACTCGGTCATATCGTACAAACCGCGGCTGCGGTGTATGGGGCTGAGGCCACATTCACGATTCTGCCGGGCAGTTATCCGGCGACGGTCAATCATGCCCAGCCGACGCAACTGGCGGCTGATGTGGCAAAGGCTTTGGTGGGGGAAGAGAATGTCGATGATCATTGTGTCCCGCTTTCGGGCAGTGAAGACTTCTCTTTTATGCTTCAAAAAGTGCCGGGCTGTTATTTGTTCCTGGGCAACGGTGAAGAAGGCCAGAAAGGCGGCGTCTGCGTGCACAACCCTGGCTATGACTTTAATGACGCCATTATTCCAACCGGCGCATCTTTATTTGTAGAACTGGTGAAACGAGAACTCGCCGCCGCATAACGCCAGATCCTGCTGGCGCTATCTTTCAGGGATTGCCTTCTGGCTCCAGGATAAACAACATGTGCCGGCGCAGGCTGGCGGTTTTGGTTATCCGCACACCTTCCAACACAGTTTCATAAGGCTGCTGTTCACTCATGGAGCGGAAGCCTTGTGAAATGGTATCGCGCAGCAGTTCAAAGTTCAGTGTCGGGATCACGGCGTTGAGCCATAAACATTCTGCCAGCACCATATCGGCGATGGCGTCTCTGTCGCCCTGATAACGGGCTTGGTATGCCGGGATGTCAATATCTAGCGCCAGTTTATAGACCTGATCCTTGCCGTCAGTATTTTCAATGCTCGATACCATCAGACTCATGAAGTGATCCGGATAGTGGTAACGATAAACCCGGAACGTTCCGCCCATTTGGTCGTACATATAAGCAAGATCCGACACTTCATAAGCGCCGACCGCCGCCGCAATACTGTCATCGGCGGGGGGATTGCTGTCAAACCAGTCTTGGATTTCCTGTGCTTCCTCTTGAGAAAGCGTTTTCAGGTAGTCCTGCATGCTTTGCCTCTGGAGCTTGTCCGGGACAATGACGATTCCGGGGGCAAGCGCCCGGGCGTTGAGATTATAAGTATCCACAATCTCGTCAACGCTTTTTCCTAACGTTGCGACGTTCCAGTCGAAGGCGTCATGACGGATCACAACCTGGTTGGGTGATGCGATGGGCTCGCTGGAAGACGTCGCTGGTGTTTGGCTGCAGCCAGCGGCTAGCAGTATCGCGCTCAGGGCAAATGCGCCTGAAGACCAGCGCCAGAAAAGTCGGGGTACCATAATCTGCTCACATTCCGTGTTGAGACTTTTATCCTAGCACGTCCGATGGCGGAATGCGCTGACGCTGACCTTTGCGTCAGGTATAAAAAAACCTTCTCCCCAATCAGGCAGGACTTGGTCTGGGGAGAAGGTTGAAATCGACGCGATTAGATAGTGCTTAGAAGTGGTAGTTCACCATTGCACCAACCGCCCATTGGTTTTTGTTGTCGACCAACGGTGAGTCAGAGATCTCAGAGCCCAGGCGTGAGTATGCGGCAGACTGTGTGACTTCAAGGTTTTTGGTGATTGGCACTACCAACTGGTAACCAGCGCCATATGAGAAGGTACCATCGCCCTTGTATGCTTTGCGGGTTGCAGTCTGTTCTTTGTCGCTAACACCAAAGTAGTAGTCGACGTAATCTTTGCTCTGATACGTCACACCAGCAAATGGCACGAAATCGACAGAGCCCAGTTCAATCACGTGTGCGTATTTTACGCCAGTCAGGAAGCCTTTATAACGGCCCGAAACATCATGTTGATAGAAGGTTGAGACCGTGCCATCGCCCAGTTTAACGTCGGCGTTCAGGCCCATGTCCAGGCTGAGTTTACGGTCTGACATGCCTTTCAGTACGTCGGCATCTTTGGCTTCGTACATCAGGCCGCTGGTGCCCAAATAGGCGCTCAGGTTCAGCAGATCGTCATTGTTCCCGAAAAAGCGGTAGTTCACGCCGCCAAAGTCAGCGTTGAAATCTTCTCCGTGATAACCGAAGTTCAACATAGGTGCCCAGTTTTTGTCCTGGCCCTTGTACAGGTCGTTGCTGTATGCGGCGCCTGCGCCGACTACCCAACTGCCTTCGTGTGTGTAAATGTTACCGTTGCGAATATAGGTGTCACCCGCGTAGGCGTGACTAGCAAGTAACGTTGCTGAAATTAGGAGTGCTAGCTTTTTCATCAGATTTACCTTTGTTGTGTTCAGGTGATTTGTTTTGAACACTGTACAAAATGAAAGGATCAATGTCTGTCGGGTTGTGTATGGATATGTATGCTGTAAGCCGAAGAATAGTCAGAATGTGTCTGATCGACGGTCAGAGAAAGGCCGGGAGCCTGAACTCCCGGTTGTTTAGTCGATGAAATCGGCGGTTTGAGTAATGCAGTGCTGAGTCAGTTGCTGATAGCAGCTCTGCATGGTTTGAATGAAGTGACTGGCATCCTCAAAATGGCGGATCGGTTCACCGATGACCACGTCACAATTGAATGGGACCAGCATTGCGGTGCCTTTTGGCAGTGAGCGGCCGAGACCGCGCATCACCACTGGTGTGACACTGCACTGTTCGTGCTGTTTGAGTAAGTGATAGATGCCTTTTTTCAAGCCGCTCATGATTTCCGGCTCGCCGCGGCTGCCTTCCGGGAAAATGATCAGAATGTCGCCGTTACGCAGCGCCTGGTGGCACTGGTCGAATATGGCATCTCGCTGCTCCCGGGTCGGAGAGCGGCGGATAGGAATGATGCCAATCACGTTTAATGACAGCCAGGCGATCAGTTTATTCGCCAGAAAGTAATCGGCGGCTGCGACCGGGCGTACCTTGTGAACCATGCTGATTGGAAATAACGCCAGCAACACTAAGGTGTCCAAGTGGCTGTTGTGGTTCGCGGCCACAATCACCGGCCCGTGTGTGGGCAGGTTCTGGCGCTGAATGATATTCAGGCCGAGGCCGATAAACACCAGTGGCTTGACAATCAGCAGCACAAACAACATTTTCGGAATCGTTGCCATACGCGCCTCAGTAGTAGAGATAGTAAATGTAATGGAAAAATAGCGGTGCGGTAAACATCAGACTGTCAATCCTGTCTAATATGCCACCGTGACCAGGAATGAACTGGCTGGTGTCCTTGATTTGCAGATCCCGCTTGACTGAGGAAATCACCAGATCACCGATAAAACCACTGAACGCGATAATCACACCGGCCACCAAACCTTGCACAGAATTAAGCGGGGTCAGGTAGGGCGCGATAAAGTAGGCCGCGGTGATTACGGTGGCAGCACCGCCGATAAACCCTTCCCAGGTCTTGTTTGGGCTCACTTTTGGCACGATCTTATGTTTGCCGAAAGATTTACCCCATACATACTGACAAACGTCATTGAACTGAGTGAAGACCAGCAAAAATAGCAGCATGCCCATTGAGCCTGCATTCGGATTCAGATCTGGCAGCACCAACAGGTAGGCCATGTGGCTGATACAGAACACCGTCAGCATCAATGCCCAGTGAATGATGCCAGCTGAACGGATAAATCCTTTGGTGTCACCAATCAGCACCATCACCATTGGCAGGTATAAGAAGACGTAGACAGGAATGAAAATGATGAACATGCCATACCAACCAATCGCCAGCCAGTAATACTGGAAAGGAATGGCAAGGTACGCCCAGAAGATCACCCGTCGGTCGGTCATGCGGGTAGGCACAATCGAGAGGAACTCCTTCAGGGCCATAAAACTGAGAAAGCCGACAAAGAACAAGGTGTAGTGCAGCGGCAGGTAAAGCACCACAAAAACGATACCAATCATCCACCACCAAGAGCGGATACGCAGCTTGAGTTCGAGGTAGTCACGGTCTTGATGGCGGCGAGATAGCCACAGATATACCAGAGTGCCGATGATCAGCACACCGAGGATAGCGATCATCAGATACAGAGAATGAGATGGGATCTTAGTCATGGGTATTCGTCTCCTGTGCTGCGGCCTGATGGGCTTTCGCATGGAAGATGCCACTTAGACGGCGCCAGGTGGTGATAATCGCTCCCACCACCATTACTGTCAGTGCTGCGTCCATTAAATAGCCAAACCAAGCTGGAAGAAGTGCGAATTGGTGATGAACGAACAGCAGCATCAAAGTGATTGTCAACAGCGCCATACGGTGCTGTTTGGCCATCGGGCCTCTGAAATCGGCGTCGCAGCCCATACTCACACCCAGTACCCGGACGTAAGCAGTCAGCACCGCGAGTAACGCGGCCAGCCACGCCAAAGACATGGCAAACTCCGACTGAGCGGCCAGCCCGGCAGCCACAATAAACAGAGGATCGGCGATCCGATCCGGCACGTCGTTAAACAGTTCACCAGCCGGCGTTTTTTTCCCGCCTTCGACCGCGACCATGCCATCAAACAGATTACACAATAGCCGTAGTTGGATGCATGCGGCGGCAGCGAGCAACCAGAGCGCATGGTGTCCGTTATCATAGGCCACCAGAGTGGCGGCACCGAGCAGCGCAAAAACGATGCTCATCAGAGAGATTTGATTCGGAGTGATGTTTTTGCGACTGAGCCATACGGCGACTCGTCGGGTTAGGGCCACATCGCGCACGGCCAACGGCCGGCGGTTTGCATCCGAATCTGGCTGGTTATCCATATAAGCCTCACAGACATTGAGAAATAATTAAAATAAGTGCGCTGCATTATATGAGAATAAGTGCATTCAAAAACATTATTTTTGTCGCTTTGTTGTACAAATTCGGAATAAGTCGTGGCAGTAATACCGCCACGGCTGCGTAATTTTTGTGATGAAATCCATCGTCTTAAGATTGATACCTGCCGTTTCCCCTTTTTGTGAAGAAAAGTAAACTTGACATATAGTAAGTCAGGCTTACTATTTGGTGTGAAGTTAATCACGTTTCTTATTCATTACAGGTGGCGATCATGGGACAGATTCATGTGGGGTATTTGCTTTCGGATGTATGGCGCTTGATCCGCAAGCGTTTTCATCAAGACCCTAATATTCAGGCCATGACGCTTTCACAAGCGAAAGCGCTGAACCTGATTTCACGTCACGAAGGCATCAAACAGGTCGAACTAGCGGATCTGTTAGAGATCAAACCCATGAGTGTCGTGCGGGTAATTGACCAACTGGTCAGCGAGGGCCTAGTCGAGCGGCGTCCTAACCCCAATGACCGCCGCGCCCATTTGTTGTACCTCAAGCCTGCCGCCAGTGAGCAACTGGCCATCATCAGTTCGGTTGGCAATACCATCTGGGCGGATGCACTCGAGGGCCTGAGTGAAGAAGAGAAAAACCAGTTTATTCGCACACTCAACCGAATTCACCACAATCTCGCGAAGTAAGTGAGGAAAATGACATGTCTCAACCAGTGACAACAAATCCCGAAGCCAGTCAGCTTGCGCCCAAAAATCACAAGAAAAAACGTCTGATGCTGTTGTTGGTCGTCCCAGCCATCGCCATTGCGGCGTCAGTGGGCATTTACATGCATGGTGGCCGCTATGTGGAAACCGACAACGCGTACGTCAAAGCCGACAAAACGCTGATCAACGCAGAAGTGTCCGGCCGGATCATCAATGTGCCGGTGGATGAAAATCAACCAGTGAAAGCCGGCGATCTCTTGTTCCAGATTGATCCCGAACCTTATGAGATAGCGGTTGCCCAGGCACAGGCAAACCTGAAGAGTACGGCAGTGGACCTCAATACCACCAAAGCCGAATATGACAGCAAGTTGGCCAACATTGACACCTCACGCAGTCAGTTGGCGTACGCCAAACGTGAAGAAAAGCGTCAGGCGAACCTGAAGAAAAACGGTTACAGCTCAGACTCACAGTACGATGCGGCGCATCAGAAAACGCTGTTGATGGAGCTGGAAGTCAACACCTTACAAAAACAACTCAAACAGGTAGAAGCCAGCTACGGCGGCGACATTCGGGCACCGATCGAAACCAACCCACACTATAAGAAAGCGCAGGCCGATCTGGCGAAAGCAGAAAACGATCTGAAGCATGTGAATGTGTATGCGCCGGCCGACGGGGTGGTGAGCAAAGTGATAGAGAAAGGGGAGTACGCCTCTCCGGGCACGATCGCAATGGTTCTGGTGGCCGATTCGCACCTCTGGGTCGAAGCCAACTTTACTGAAAAAGAGCTGACGAACATTCGTCAGGGACAGGAGGTGGAAATCAACGTTGATTATGCACCGGATTATACTTGGCATGGCAAAGTGGCCAGTCTGAGCCCTGCCACGGGAGCGGAGTTTTCGGTTATTCCGGCTCAGAATGCCACCGGTAACTGGGTTAAGATTACTCAGCGGGTTCCTGTCCGTATCCAGATTGAAGATGCTCAAGATGCACCCACGCTGCGTGCTGGTTTGAGTGCGGTGGTGACGGTGGACACCCAGCATCATCGCGAGCTTTCGCTCTGATAAGGAGGGCACATGGCTGTTGCTGAACGCGCTCCTGTGGAACAGGGCGATATAGCCAAACGCGGATTTGTCACCCTGTCGGTGATGCTCGCCACCATTATGCAGGCATTGGATACCACCATTGCCAATGTAGCGTTGCCCCATATGCGAGGTGCGATGGGAGCAACACAGGATCAGATCTCCTGGGTACTGACGTCTTACATCGTGGCAGCCGCGATTGCGATGCCGTTGACCGGTTTTGTTGCCGCGCGAATCGGGCGCAAACGTCTGTTTAGCTACTCAGTGATTGGTTTTACGGTCGCGTCGATGTTGTGTGGTGCGGCGCAGTCACTGGAACAAATCGTGCTGTTCCGTTTGTTACAGGGGATATTTGGGGCCAGTCTGGTGCCGCTGTCTCAGTCGGTGCTGTTGGACACGTACCCGCGTGAACAACACGGGTCGGCGATGGCGATGTGGGGCGTCGGCGTGATGGTCGGGCCTATCCTCGGCCCCTCGCTGGGCGGCTGGCTGACCGAATATTACAACTGGCGCTGGGTGTTTTACATCAATATCCCGTTTGGCATTCTGGCCTGGATGGGGATCTCAGCCTTCGTCAAAGAGACGGAGTTGGATCCCAAGCGTCGTTTTGATCTGTTCGGTTTTGCTTTGCTCAGTCTGGCGATCGGCAGTCTGCAGATGTTTCTTGACCGGGGGGAGTCGCAAAACTGGTTTGAGAGCATGGAGATAGTGCTTGAGGCGGCGCTGGCCGGCTTAACCATGTATCTGTTTATCGCTCATATGTTTACGGCTCGTAAGCCGTTCCTGGAACCGCAAATGTTCAGGGACCGAAATTTCAGCGTCGGGGTGTTATTTGGCTTTATGCTCGGGGTGATCCTGCTGGCGACCATGGCACTGCTGCCGCCGTTTTTGCAGGGATTGATGAATTATCCGGTGATTGATGTCGGTATTTTGCTGACCCCACGCGGTTTTGGCACCATGGCAGGAATGATGATTGTCGGCCGGATTGCCAATAAAGTTGACCTGCGTTACGTGATTGCTATCGGTTTGCTGCTGATGATCGTGTCGTTGTGGGAGATGACACTGTTTTCGGTCGATGTGACCAAATGGGACATCATCCGGACCGGGATTGTACAAGGCTTGGGGCTGGGGTTGACGTTTGTGCCGCTGTCTACGCTGACGTTCTCAACGCTGCCGGCATCGTTTCGTAATGAAGGTACGGCGCTGTTCAGCTTGATTCGTAACATCGGCAGCAGTATCGGTATTTCGATTGTGACCACTTACTTATCGCATCGGATGCAGATCAATCATGCGGTATTTTCAGAGTACATCACGCCGTTTAATACAGGCCTGCAACAGGCGATGCAACATGGTATGTACAACATTCACTCGGACATCGGTTTGGTCAGCGTCAACACAGAAGTCACCCGTCAGGCGGCTATTCTCGGGTATCTGCAGGATTTTCGGTTCATGATGTTTGTGGTGCTGGCGATGTTTCCGTTGCTGGGGCTATTGAGTAAACCCCAGCGCAGAGCGTAATACGAGCGGCACCTTGTCAGTAAAACCCGGCTTAGGCCGGGTTTTTATTTGCCTGAAGGTAACGTGAGAGTTGTGTCGTTAAGGGGGATTGTTCATAATGTTACATGTAACATTATTGATAATTCACACGTTTATGGCGCAAGCAAACAAGAAAACCCGCACCACACTGCAAGATGTCGCCGATCAGGTTGGCGTCACGAAAATGACCGTATCGCGCTATATGCGTAATCCCGAATCGGTGGCTGAGAAAACCCGCGAAAAAATTGCCAGGGTGATTGAAGAGATGGGCTACATCGAGAACCGCGCGCCGGCGATGTTGTCGAAGTCATCCAGTAAAGCCATTGGGATTTTACTGCCTTCTTTGTCTAACCAGATTTTTGCCTCATTCGTACAGGGAATTGAATCGGTGACCAACGCCAACGGATACGAAACGCTGATTGCCCACTTCAGTTACGATCAGGACGAAGAGGAGCGCAAAATTGCGTCGCTGTTGTCGTATCAGGTTGACGGCCTTATTCTGACCGAAAGTCACCACACCAAACGCACCTTGCAGATGATCCAGAGCGCCGGTGTGCCTGTGGTTGAAACCATGGAGCTGCCGGAGCATCCGATTGATATGGCCGTGGGAATGAACCATGTCGACGCGTCCTATCAGGCGGTAAAACAGATGCTGGCGGCCGGCAAGCGCACCATCGTGTATTTTGGCGCCCGGCTGGATACCCGGACCAAACTGCGGATGCAGGGCTACGATCAAGCGATGCAGGAAGCCGGGCTGACCCCAAAACACATACTGACGGGGGACCATTCGAGCTTCTCTTTGGCGCAAACCTTGTTGGATACGGCGCTGCAACAGTATCCGCAACTAGACGGTGTGTTCTGCACCAACGACGATATCGCCATCGGCACCATTTTGTCTGCGCAGCAGCGGGGGATGGAGGTGCCGGCACAACTGTCGGTCGTTGGCTACAACGCGCTGGACATCGGCCAAAGTATCCGGCCAAAGCTCACCAGTGTGGATACCCCGCGTTACGAGATTGGTGAGCGAAGTGCGGAACTGCTGATTGCCGCGCTCAAAGGGACACGGCCTGAGCAGTGTCGGGTGGATATTGGTTACCGAATTACCGATGGTGACAGCGTCTGAGCCGCTGCGGGATTGTGAGGGAGTGTGATGTCACATCAGTTGGACAATTTGGATCTCGATCTGATGCGCTTACTCAAAGCGGTGGTCGATAACAAGAGCATTAAACTGGCCGCGATGCAGCTGGGTATTTCTCAGCCCAGTGCCAGTCGAGGAGTGATGAAGCTCAAACAGGTGTTCAATGACCCGTTGTTTGTGCGCAAAGCGCACGGCGTGGAGCCGTCGCCGATGGCGGTGCGTCTGGCGGCTGAGTTTGACAACATGCTGGCGCCACTGGAAAAAGTGCTGCTCGAATTTGAGGAGTTTGATCCCGAGCGTTATACCGGTCATATCTCGCTGGTGGTGGATCCGTATTTGATGGACGAGCAAGGCCAGACCTTGCTGACCTGTTGCTATCAGGCATTTCCTCAGGCCACGTTTACCTTCGCCAGCTGGACAGCCTACAGCCAGGATGAAATGCTGGAAGGGGTTCACGACTACTGCATCCTCGATCAGGAAACTGACATCGCAAAAGACATTTACATGCGTCCGTTGTTCAGTGAAAAAAGAGTCATACTGGCTCGGAAAAATCACCCCACTCTGAGCGAAACCAACGACTGGGAAACAGTGGCGAGTTTGCCACTGGTCTCATTGCCAGCTCCAGCGTCGTACAAACCACTGTGTACGGTCGAGTCTGAATACCAGCGCATGGGGTACGAGCCGGATGTGGTGTTGAAGTCTTATAATCTACGGGTCGCGTGTCAGATGTTGCTGGAAACCAATGCGATCATGTTTGCCAGCAACAGCTCAGCCCGCCTGATGCCCGAACTGGCGTCTTATACCATGCCGCCTGTCAATCGGGAGTTCAGCCATTTTGTTGTATCCGGAGGATATTTACAGGTCTACCGAAATCATCCGTTGCATCAGTACCTCCATCAAGTCCTACAGCAGGTATTTGCCCA
>NZ_WXWP01000397.1:0-45895 GCF_009904765.1 Vibrio sp. V39_P1S14PM300 | reverse complement strand
CAATCACAAGAAAGCACATGGAGCGTTTTATTCTCGCGCTGACTTGTTTTTATTGTTGTGCGCCGGCCACCACATTCAGAGCGGGTGGGTTTAAACATTTTCATAAGTCGCCCTTGTTGGGCATTTCTTCAACATTATAAGTTTTAAAGCGAAATCGTTTGAAATGCTTAAAAGGCAAACAATGAAAAGCCCGCAATGTATGCGGGCTTAGTGATGTGTGGTGAATTACACCCAACTAGTGCCTGTTTGTTCGGCTTAATCGAAGTGGCCGTCAACCTGACGAACGAGCGCCAGCGGATTGTCACTTTGCAGTGCCTCAGGCAGCAGTGCGTCCGGCAGCGATTGATAAGCGACCGGTCGCAACCAGCGATGGATGGCTTCGGCGCCCACGGATGTCGAGGCCGATTGCGTCGAGGCCGGGTAGGGGCCGCCGTGAACCATGGCGTAACCGACTTCGACACCAGTTGGCCAACCGTTGAAGACGATGCGTCCGGCCAGCTCTTCCAGCCTGGACAGCAATTGTGCCGCCAACGGAAAATCGGCTTCAGCAGCGTGCAGTGTCGCGGTCAGCGATCCGGTCAGTGATTGAGCCAGCGTCAGCATTTCCTTGGTAGAATCACAGACGACAATCATCGACTGCGGGCCGAAGATTTCCTCTTCCCATTGCGGGTTTTGCTGCCATTGTTGGGCGGAGGTGACAAACAGCATAGGCGCAATATCAGTGGCGGCTTCCGGTGTGGTGCATACGCTCAGACCGGGATCGGCTGCGCGCTGGGTCGTGTATTGGCGGTAGCTGTCAGCAATCCCTTGGGTGAGCAGGGTGACACTGGGTTGCCGACGGATCAGGGTTTGCGCGGTTTCAATAAAGGCCTGTGCCTGCGGGCTGTTGAGGACAAAAACCACGCCGGGCTTGGTGCAGAACTGACCACAGCCGAGTGTCATCGACTGGACGAACTGCTGCGCCAGTTCCGGGTTGGACTCAAGCGCTGCTGGCAGAAGAAACGTTGGATTAATCGCCCCCAGTTCACCATAGAAGGGAATCGGCTCCGGACGTTGCTGAGCGAGGTTGAACAGCGCGCGGCCACCCGCGACAGAGCCGGTAAACCCGACCGCTTTAATGGCCGGATGGCTGACCAGAGACTGGCCCAGCTCACGCTCCACACCTTGTAGCAGAGTGAAAATCTCGTGGGGGAGGTTTTTTTCTTCCAGTGCCCGGTGGATACATTCCGCGACCATCGCGCTGGTCCCGGGATGTGCCGTGTGTCCTTTGACAATCACCGGGCATCCAGCTGCCAGCGCCGACGCGGTATCACCACCAGCGGTGGAAAAGGCCAGCGGGAAGTTGGAAGCACCGAATACCGCAACCGGACCGAGCGCAACCTGTTGTCGGCGGATATCGGGCTTGGGCAGTGGTTGGCGTTGGCTATCCGGCGTATCCATGATGACCTGATGCCAGTGGCCTGCGATCACGACCTCTGCAAATAAGCGGAGTTGGTGAGTTGTCCGCGCGAGCTCGCCGTTCAGGCGTGCATGCGGCAGGGCGGTTTCCAAATGGGCCCGCTCAACAATCGCGTCTTGCTGTAATTCAAGTTGGGCAGCGATACAGCGCAATAGCTCAGCACGGCTATGATCACTGGTCTGGCGGAAAAAACGGGCGACACCGGCCGCCGCCTTCGCCGCCTGATCAACATCGCTCTTACCGTGCACCGGAAAATCGCCGGGCAGGAGTGTGCCGTCAAATGCATTGACGGCCTGAAAATGGGTCTTAGTGGTCATGGTCAATCCTTGTTATTTCACTTCAAAGCCATAGGCGTATGGGTCATCGTCGTCGACCCAGATGGTGTTGTGTCCGTAGACCTGTGCCCAGCCTTCGATGCTTGGCAGAATGGCCGGTTGATCGCCGACTTGCGTGGTGCCTTCGATGCGGCCATGGAACAGGCTGCCGATAATGCTCTCGTGAATGAAATTGTCTCCCTCAGCCAGTCGCCCTTTGGCATGCCATTGCGCCATGCGAGCACTGGTGCCCGTACCACACGGTGAACGGTCGAGGGCTTTGTCGCCGTAGAACACCGCGTTGCGCGCGGTGGCATTTTCCTGAGTCGGGGCGCCGGTCCACAGCACATGGGAGACGCCACACACGGTGGGATCGTCTGGGTGTACGCATTGCACCGTTTCAGAGACGGCCAGACGAACTTTCGGGCTGAGCATCAGGATTTCGTCCGGCGAGTAGTGTTCAAGGCCGGGAAAGTTAGATTGCGGATCCACGATGGCGTAGTAGTTACCGCCGTAGGCCACATCGACACTGATCTCACCCAGTCCCTCGACATAGACTTTGACATCGCGGTGGGCCAGATAAGCCGGGACATTAAAGATTTTCACTGAGGTGACCTTGTCACCTTGTGTCTGATAGTGAACCTCAATCTGACCGGCCGGGACATCAAGGATCAGGCGTCCAGGTTGTCTGGGATGAATCAGTTTATGCTCAAGTGCGGCGGTGACCGTGCCGATGGTGCCGTGGCCGCACATCGGCAGGCAGCCACTGGTTTCAATGAACAAAATGGCGGCATCGGCATTGTCGCTGCAAGGAGGGAGCACCACAGAACCTGACATCATCGAATGGCCGCGGGGTTCAAACATCAGTGCCTGGCGAATCCAGTCGTAATGCTCAAGGAAGTACTGGCGCTTTTCGCTCATGGTGTTGCCTTGCAAAGGCGGAACGCCGCCCGCGACCAAACGTACCGGATTGCCACAGGTATGGGCATCGATACAGAAAAAGGTCCCCTGTCTCATTTTCAGCTCCTTGAATAAGAAATCGATTGAACTACACCTTATCAATGTTATCGTGATGTTAAATATATTTTATACAATTTATTTTATGAAGTGTGATGCGGAGCAAAACTCATGATGAATCAGGGTGAGACGAAAAAAGGCACCATAGGTGTAGTCGGGGCTGGCGTGATTGGTCTGGCCATTGGTCTGAAACTGCAACAACAAGGTTATCAGGTGACCTTGTTTGACCCTCATGGCGCGGGTAATGGTTGTTCAAAAGGCAATGCCGGACACATTGCCACTGAGCAGATCTTTCCTCTGGCGACTCCGGGCTTGCTGCCGCAATTGCCTAAGATGCTGTGGGCTTCTGATGGACCGGTGTCTGTCCGTTGGCAGGACTTGCCGAAAACTCTGGGCTGGATGCTGCGCTTTTTGTTCCAGGCGAGACCCAAGGCGACGGCGCGCGCAACTCAGGCGTTGATCGGCCTGAATCAGAAAGCGGTGGCAAGCTGGTACACGTTGCTCGATTCCATCGGTAGGCGCGAGCTGCTCAAAATGGACGGTTCGCTGCTCACGTTTGAAAGTGAACGACTCTTTCAACGTTATCAACCCACGCTCAAAGCGTTGCGTGCGGCGGGTGTCGCGTGCGAAATCTGGTCGGCTGAGCACATTCGGGAACGGGTCCCAGCGCTCAGTCATCAGGTGCATGCGGGGGTGTTTTTCCCTCAAACCGGTCATAGCATTGAGCCTTACCATTTGTGTAAAACACTGGAACGGGCGCTGCTCCAATTGGGAGGGAGCGTGGAAGCGTGTGAAGTGATGAAGATTCGCCCCGGCGGCACGCTTTTGACAGAACGTGGACAGGTTACCTGCGACAAGGTGATCATCGCCGCCGGCGCTTACTCAGCGCCTTTGGTTCGGGATTTAACAGGAGTTCGGGTGCCGCTGCAAGCCGAGCGCGGCTATCACCTGATGGTATCTAACCCGGCGCCGGTATTGCCGTTTCCGATCAGCTCTGCCGATCGAAAATTTATTATGACCCCGATGACCGGCGGTTTGCGTTTGGCTGGTACGGTCGAGTATGCCGATATCAATGCGCCAGCCAATATGCGCCGTGCCGATATGCTGCTTTCGATGGCGGATACGCTGCTGGAGCAAGGCCTCAGCCCAGAGCAAAAAGGCGACACCTGGATGGGTAACCGGCCGTCGACCTGTGACTCTCTGCCGGTTATCGATCAGTGTTTTGACGGCCGAATTTTACTGGCGTTTGGCCATCAACATCTGGGGTTGACTCAGGCGGCGATTACCGCTGATTTGATTGCAGCGATGGTAAATGATGACACTCCAGCGTTGGATGTGGCGCCGTTCACACTCCAGCGGTTTGCTTAGAAAATCTTAAAATTAAATATTGTATAAAATATATTTGGTGTTTATGTTAATAAAAGGTTAACAAGCGAGCGCGTCTGACAGCGGTAACAAGATGCCTCTCTGAACAACACGAAAAGGAGCAAAACATGTCACGAATGACTCTGGCACCGGTTGCCATGTTGATTTCAGGTATGCTGTTGGGCGCTGGTAGCGTATCGGCGGAAGAGAAACTGACGGTGGTTTCCTGGGGCGGGGCGTTTACCAAAAGCCAGGTCGAGGCTTACCATAAGCCGTTTATCGAACACACTGGTGTGGAGATTGTCTCGGAAGATTTCAGTGGCGGTTTAGCCGAGATCAAAGCGCAGGTCGAAGCCAATAATGTTCGCTGGGATTTGGTGTCGCTCGACAAGCCGGATATTGTTCGCGGCTGTGCTGAAGGTCTGCTTGAGCCAGTTGATCCGTCCATCCTGCCTGCGGGAGCTGATGGCACCCCAGCCGAGCAAGATTTTATTCCCGGCGCGATCCATGAATGTGCCGTCAATACCATCGTGGTCTCGACCGTACTAGCGGTCAATGAAGACGCTTTCAAAGGCAAAACTATGCCATCCAAACTCACCGACCTGTTTGATATCGACGGCTTCCCGGGGCGCCGGGCATTGCAAAAGCAGCCGCAGGGAAATCTGGAATGGGCGTTACTGGCGGATGGTGTCGCCCCGGATAAGGTGTATCCGTTACTGGAGACACCGGAGGGCCGGGCCCGCGCGTTTGCCAAACTCGATACCATCAAACCTTACGTGTTGTGGTGGACCACTGGCGCACAGCCACCACAAATGCTGGCGGATAAAGAGGTGGTGATGGCGTCGGCATTTAACGGCCGAATTCACAATGCACGTCAGGATGAAGGCCAGCCATTTCGCATCATCTGGGATCACCAGATGGGGTACATGAACGGTTGGGCAATTCCCAAAGGCAGCCGTCATGCCAAGCTGGCGCGTGACTTTATTGCATTTTCGTCCGGGACGCAGCCGTTGGCAGAGCAAGCGAAGTACGTGGCATACGGACCCACTCGAAAATCGTCAGCGGCTTATGTCAGCCCGACCATTTTAGCCAATCTGCCGACCGCACCAGACAATTTTGCCACCGCGTTTCTGATGAACGACGAATGGTGGTCAGATTATGCCGATGAACTGAATGAAGAATTCAACACCTGGTTGCTCAATTAACCCCAAAACCATCAATGGCGCTGCGATGCAGCGCCCGGGAGGACACATGATAACCATTGATGCCAGACAAGTGGCAGACAGCCTGACCATGACTTCACTGATTGAGGTTATGCGTGCGACCTACGCCCGGCCGGCAACCATTCCACAGCGTCGGGTAATGCCGCTGGAAGAGGGCGGCCATGACGCCTTTGCATTATTACCAGCGTGGAATGAGGAGTTAATTACCGTCAAAGCCTTTACCTATCTGCCGCAAAATCCGGCGCAGGGTAAGGAGGTATTGTCATCCAAGTTGTTGGTGTTTCGTCGCGGCGATGGAGAGCCTTTGGCGCTGGTGGACGGGAAAGTGCTCACGTACTGGCGCACCGCGGCCGCGTCAGCGCTCGCGGCCGATTACCTGGCCCGCCAGGATGCGGAGCGGCTGTTGATCTGTGGCACTGGAAACCTGGCCGCCTACGTGGCCTGGGCCTATGTTGCGGTTCGTCCGCTGAAACAGGTACAGGTGTGGGGACGGGATCGGCACAAGGCTCTGGCTGCCGTAGACCGTATCTTGTCCGGCGATGAATATCGTGCTTTGCCACCGGAGCGCCAATTCAGCGTCAGCATGGTTGAAGACATGACGGCTGCGGTGCAGGAAGCCGACATCATATCCTGTGTCACAGGGGCTGCTGATCCTCTGTTTGATGGGGCGTGTGTTCGGGCCGGCACCCACGTGGACCTGATCGGCAATCACGACCGGGATAAGCGCGAGTGCGATACTCAGGTCGTGATTCGTTCCCGGGTTTACGTGGACAGCCGGATCAACGTATTGGCTGAGGCTGGTGATCTGCTGATCCCCATCGATGAAGGCGTGTTTGATGCTGGTGATATCTGCGGCGAGCTGCCCGAGTTGTGCGCCGCTACTGTAAATGGTCGTCAGACCACGCAAGAAGTGACGTTATACAAATCCGTCGGCAGTGCGCTGGCTGACCTGGCCGCGGTGAAGGCGGTATTAAAACATTCGTCCGGTTTGAACGCCGGATAACTCTGAGCATTTTCGCTCGTCTTGCAAAATTGCATACAATATACATATGGAAGAAAACTAATGAACGTAGATTGGAAAGGTGTGTACCCCGCTGTCAGTACTCAGTTTCGTCAGGATCAGTCGATTGACCTCGATGCTACCCAAACCGTGATCGACAATCAGATCAACGATGGTGTGAACGGCATTATTTGTCTTGGCACCGTGGGAGAGAATTGCGCTCTTTACCCGGAAGAGAAACGCCAGGTTCTACAGGCCGCTAAAGAAGTGGTGAACGGCCGGGTTCCTTTGATTGCCGGAACCGCAGAATCGATCACCGGAGCCTCAGTGAAATACATGCAGGATGCACTGAATATTGGCATTGACGGTTGCATGGTGATGCCTGCCATGGTGTACCGCACATCAGACAGTGAAACGCTGGCGTACTATCGCACGCTCGCACAGGCGACGCCGGAGATGCCGATCATGATTTACAACAACCCGGTGGCTTACGGGGTGGATGTGAATCTCGACATCATGGCTCAGTTGGCTGAGCTGGATAACATCGTCGCCGTGAAAGAGTCGACAACGGATACGCGTCGTATTACCGAGCTGTACAACCGTTTTGACGATCGTTTCACAGTGTTCAGCGGCGTTGATGATATTGCTCTGGAGTCGCTTATGCTGGGCGTCACCGGCTGGATTTCCGGTCTGACCAACGCCTTCCCGGAAGAGTCCGTGGCGATCTATAAGCTTGCCAGCCAGGGGCGCTATGCCGAGGCGCTGGAAATCTATCGTTGGTTCCTGCCATTGCTGAAACTGGACACCATTCCGACTTTGGTTCAGTGCATCAAACTGGCCGAGCAAGTGTGTGGCCGTGGCTCGGAGCAAGTCCGCGCGCCGCGACAACTTCTTCAGGGGGTTGAGCGCCAACAAGTGATTGCCTTAGTGGAACAGGCTATCGCCACACGTCCGGATCTTTCCAAGTACAACCTATAAGGCGAAATGCCAATGAATGGGGTGCCGCTGGCGCCCCTTTCAGAAAGTCCGACGGTACTGACAACAGGAAGGAAGACGACATGAACACAACCCAACAAAATTACGTGTGTTTTCAGCACGTACAAAAGACCTACGATGGCAAAAACCTGGTGGTCAAAGATTTTAATCTGGATATCGCGCCCGGCGAGTTTGTCACCATGCTGGGGCCGTCCGGGTCCGGAAAAACCACTTGTCTGATGATGTTAGCGGGGTTTGAAACCGCCACCGGTGGTGAAATCTACATTGATGGTGTGGCGGTCAATCACCTGGCACCGCACAAACGTGATATCGGTATGGTGTTTCAAAACTATGCGCTGTTTCCTCACATGACCATTGCGGAAAACCTGGCCTTTCCGCTCAAAGTGCGCAAACTCAGTTCTTCGCAGGTGCATGTAAAAGTGACGCAAGCACTGGACATGGTGGAGCTGGCACATGTCGCTAACCGCTATCCCAAACAGTTATCTGGGGGTCAGCAGCAACGCGTTGCCCTTGCGCGTGCACTGGTGTTTGAACCCAAACTGGTATTAATGGATGAGCCACTGGGCGCGCTGGATAAGCAGTTGCGAGAACAGATGCAGATGGAAATCAAACATCTGCATGAAAAACTCGGCATCACGATTTTATACGTGACCCACGATCAGACTGAAGCGCTCACCATGTCTGATCGGATTGCGGTCTTTAATGACGGTGCCGTGCAGCAACTGGCCACACCCACCGAGCTGTATGAATCACCGAGCAACGCGTTTGTCGCGCAGTTCATTGGTGAAAATAATCAGCTGTGTGCGACGGTCGAGCAGCTTCAGGGCGATGTATGCACGGTGTCTGCGGGGGATTACCGGCTTCGTGCGCGTCGGGTGTGCGTTGACACGCCGGGGCAGGAGACCGTTTTGTCAGTCCGGCCGGAAAAAATTTCCATTCAGCCAGAGCGTGATGGTTGTGACAATCTGGTCGAAGGATGTCTGCGCGAGCAGATCTATCATGGGGATCACTACCGGTTGGTGGTTGAAGTCGCTTCTCTGGGTGTGCTGGTGTTGAAAGTGCCCAATAATACCCGTGATACGCAGCCGCTTATCCCCGGACACATTTGCCGTATTGGCTGGCACAGTCAGGACTGTCACGCGCTGGATTGCGCCAGTCTGGATAAACCTCAACAGGTACGAAGTCTGGCTCAGGAGGTGGCGACATGAGTCGCGAGTTGACCACGCTAAGATCGGTAGCGGCCATCGGCCAGCCGATCTCTGAACATCAGCCTGATCTGGGCCGCCAGTTGCAACGTGCTGAACGTCGCAAGCAGATCCGCTCTCTTCTTCTGACCCTCCCTTTGGTCTGCTTTATTCTGGTGACGTTTGCGTTTCCGATTGTGGAAATGCTGTATCGCAGCGTCGACAATCAGGAACTTCCCGGTGCGTTCCCGCAGACCATGACGTCTTTACAACACTGGTCCTATCAAGGGCTACCGCAAGACACAACGGCCGTCGCACTGGCGAACGAGTTGCGGGCACATTATCAGGATAAAACCTTGCCCAAGCTGGCTAACCGGATGAACGTCGAAGTGTCCGGCATGCGTTCTTTGTTGATGAAAACTGGACGAAAGCTCTCTGCCGCTAGTGACTTGCCCGCATCTGTCGCTGAGCTGGCCGCTGTGGATAGGCGGTGGTCCCAGCCTCGTTACTGGTCGGCATTCAAGAACCTCAGCTCAGTGTATACCGCCAACCATTACCTGGCAGCGCTCGATTACAAGGTTGACGATCAAGGGAACGTGGTCGACCAGCCGCCTTCGCGTCAGATTTATCTGGAACTGTTCTACAAAACCTTCTGGATGTCGCTGACGATCACCGTGATTTGCTTATTGCTGTCCTACCCACTGGCCTACCTGCTCGCCAATCTGCCGGATCGGAAAGCCAACCTGCTGATGATTGTGGTGCTGTTGCCATTTTGGACCTCTTTGCTGGTGCGCACGACCTCCTGGATCGTGCTATTGCAAAATCAGGGAGTGATCAATGATTTGCTGATTTGGAGTGGCCTCACCAGCGAACGGATTCAGATGATCCACAACACCTTCGGTACCATAGTATCCATGGTGCATATTTTGTTGCCGTTCATGATTTTACCACTGTATAGCGTAATGAAAGGCATCAGCCCGAGCTATTTTCGCGCGGCTCGTTCGCTGGGCGCAACACCGCTGCTGGCGTTTGTTCGTGTCTACATGCCACTGACGCTGCCTGGTATTGGTGCAGGCGCTCTGTTGACCTTTATTTTGTCTATCGGCTTTTACATCACACCGGCGTTGGTGGGGGGGCGCAGTGGCCAGATGATTTCCAATATGATTGCTTACCATATGCAGACTTCACTCAACTGGGGAATGGCCGCGGCTTTGGGCGGTTTACTACTGTTGGTGGTGTTGCTGCTTTTTTATCTGTTTAACCGTTTGGTCGGGATAAACAATCTTAAAGTGGGAGGCTAAGAGATGACGTTACCTACCTATGCCAGCGCCACGGAGCGCGTTGTCTATTACATCTATTTGCTGTTTTGTGCCGCAGTGTTGCTGTTTTTGATTGCGCCGATTTTGATCATTGTACCGCTGTCGTTCAATGCCACACCTTACTTTACGTTTACCGAGGGGATGCTGAATTTAGATCCCGACGCCTACTCATTGCGCTGGTACCAGGCCATGTTGACCAGTGAGCAGTGGTTGCTGGCGCTGAAAAACAGCACTTTCATTGCCTTGGCGGCTACCTTGATTGCAACGGTACTGGGCACTCTGGCGGCCATGGGGCTGGCCAACAGCCGTCTGCCACTGCGTAATACCATCATGGCGTTGTTGATTTCTCCCATGATTGTGCCGCTCATTATCTCCGCCGCAGCGATGTACTTCTTTTATACCCGGCTGGGTATTTCTCAGACATTCGTCGGAATTATTCTGGCGCATGCCGCGCTCGGTACGCCATTTGTGGTCATCACGGTGACCGCGACCTTAAGTGGCTTTGACCACACACTGGTCAAAGCCGGATACAGCCTGGGAGCTGGGCCGGTATACACCTTCCGTCACGTGACGTTACCCCTGATTCGGCCGGGAATGATATCCGGTGCTCTGTTTGCGTTTGGTACGTCGTTTGATGAGGTGGTGGTGGCCCTGTTTCTCACTGGTGCTGAGCAGAAAACGGTGCCACGACAAATGTGGTCAGGGATCCGGGAGCAGATCAGCCCAACCATTCTGGCGGTGGCCAGTATGTTGATTCTGATGTCGGTATTATTGCTGGTTACCCTGGAATTGCTGCGTCGGCGCAACGCCAGAATACGGGGAGTTGCGGAATAATTTAGGGGTCGTCAGCGTAAAGTGACCACGTCCAGGATACCCATAATGCTTTGCTTGGCCTCAAGCGCCCCTGGTGACTCGGGGCGCTTTTTCTATATTTAATGTCGCTGGTTGATCCACTCGTAGGCAGCACGGTGCGGCGACGGCTCATCGGCCAAATCCAGATAAGGGGTGATGCCTGATTGGCCCAGACGCTCTCCGTTGAGGTTAAGTAGCCAGTAGTCCGGTGTGGTGCCGGACGCTACCGGTTCAAGGTCGCGTCCTTGTGTAGTCTCGCCAAGATGCACAACCTGTGGCAACAAGGTCATGGCCAGCGTTAATGCTTCTGCGGCGCCAGCAGTATTGCCGTTTGTAATCAGGTAAATGTTGGTCTGTTCGAGACGAGACGCTGCCGGCGTGACGTTCACGGTGTACACGTTACCTTGGCCGCTTTCCAGGCTGAATACCGGCAATGTGGTATCAAAAAAGCGCTCAGCCACGCGTTGTGCAGTCAGATATGAGCCACCTTGACTACCGCTCAGATCGACTACAATGGCATCGCTGTCGGACAGCGCATTCACCATACTGTCTAGCTGTTGATTGATGTGATCCCGGCTTTGCTGATCAAGATGATGCACCTGAACAATACCAAGATTTTGTTCAGTTTTTCCCCATGAAAGCATAGGCGCATCGCTTGCCGCTGGCGTAAAGGTGTGATTGAGAAGATAGGATTCAACCACGGCTTGCGAGGCTACTGTGTCGGACAGGAACACGGACGACGAACGGGATTGATGACGGGCCGTGGCTGCAGACGAGGCATTCTCTGTCGCTGCGTTGACCACTACTTTGACGGTGTCTGAATTGTCACGGCCGGCTGAATCTTCGGCCCATAGCTTGAAGATGTAGGTGCCCGCCATAGTGACATTGAGTACGGTGGCATCTTCGCGATCGTTGTCAAGAATAGTGACGGGCTGAGGGCCGGAATCAAGACTCCAGCGAATTTTTTCAATGTCGAACGCTTCCAGGTGACTTTTGACTTTCCCATCAAGGGCTATCTGCTCGAGGGGGAGAGTCAACAGTTGATCACGTCCGGCGTTCACGGTCGGTTTGGTCAGTTTTTTCGCATCACTGGAGCCGGAATTGCAACCAGAGAGCAGTGCCAGAGCCAGTACGGTTCCGGCCATCAACTGACGCTGAAAAGGAATAGATGTCATAAGTGCCTCGTTAATAGTTTGTTGTATTGACTACAGGGTAAGGGAGCGCCCAAGAACACGCTGTGGTGATAGTTTGACCGTATGTGACGCTTTGTGACCACCTCACACACGGTCTGTGATGCTCAGAAGCGATAACCGATCCCGGCAGACAGGTAATAGCCCTGACTTTGGTAGAAACGAATATCGCTGTCGGTTTGCTCTGCTGAGCTGAGCAGGTTGAGGTAGGCATTTTGCCAGCCAAATGGTGCGTGATAGAGATAGAGCAAACTGGCGCTCCATTGGGTCGCATCGCGTTCCTGACCGAACACGGGATGGTGGTTTTGATAGTCCTGATCGGAGTAGCGGAGTACGGTATTGAGGCTGTGGCGACCGAAGTCCATATTGAGACCGAGCTGATAGCCCCAGGCGTTGAAGTCATTTGCATCCCCCTCGGCCTGACGGAATGTGTAGTTGAGCCTTGGCAGCAGAGTTATCTGACGACTGAGCGGGATCGGGAACTCAATCGCTGCCTGATGATAGTCGCTGTCACGCACCAGGGCTTTACGTTCAGATGACGAAATCAACAGGCTGTTTCCTGAGTCCTCGTCATCCAGTTGGTAGTCGACATAGGCGTAACGGAAAGTGAGTGGAATAAACGCCGGCGAAAACGCGATGCGGCCACCGTGCGTGGAAACATCCGTGGCGTCACGCTCTGCGTTGGTGAGAAACGGATCGCGCCAGGTTTCACTGACTCCGGGGAGTTTGGGAAAGTACGCTACTGTCAGCGTACCGAAACGGCCAAGGCGTTGAGTGATCCCTGCTTCTGCCTGCAACTGACCCTCAATGACCTGATCTTTACTCTGGCCAATAAAAAACTGGGTGCTACCACTGGCGGTGGTGTAGTGCAGCCGCCCTAACGGAATAGCTTGGTACTGCGTTACCGCCTGACCGCGATTGTTCAGATCTTTCGTAATGGCGTTGTCATCATCGGTGTTAAACTGAGAGCGTTGATGGATCACAAAGCCGTTGGCACTGATGGTGCCGCCCCAGCCTGGTGTCATGTCTTCTTCGGGGGAAGGGCGGGCGTTAACACCCGCGCAGAGCAGCCCAAGGGTCGGGGCCAGCCAAAGTGCAACTTTCATGGTTTTCCTCACAAGTTAGTGTGTCAGGTACCATGCTAAGCGGCTGAGTGGGAATCAACAGACCAACTGTGGGACACATTGTGACCAAGTTGGACACCACCATATATCAGGGCTGTTGAATTGACGTTGCCGTTTTGTGGTCGCCGGAGGTGGATTGTGGCGATAGAGCCGCGGGCCAGCGGAGTGTAAAACGGGCGCCTCCCAACGAAGAACGATCCAGCGTGACATCGCCCTGATGAAGCAGGACGATCTGGCGTACGATCGCCAGGCCAAGGCCGTGTCCCTGTCGGGTATCACGCTGTTGATTGTCCACCTGGGTAAAGGGGTCAAATATACGTGCGTGCATGCTCTCCGGAATCCCGGGGCCGTCATCTTCGACCACCAATATCCAATGGGTATCCTGTCGATATAAACGCACCCTGATTTGACTGCGGGCGAAGCGACTGGCGTTGTTCAGCAGGTTATTCAGCGCCCGCAACATCGCTCGCTGATCAACGGCGATGGTCTGATCCGGTGGACTGTCGGGGCAGGTAAGATTGACGTCCAGCTCTGGCCATTCATCCGCGAACATGGACAGCTCTCTTTTTAATAAGGCGGGCAGCGGGCAGTGCTGGATCTGGCTGGTTTGGCTGTTCATGCTGTAGCGTGATAGAACCAGAGTCTGGTTAATCAGATGGTCGAGGTCATCAATGCTGTTGTTGATGATTTTCTGGTAATTTTCTTTTTGATCGTGGCTAATGCCGTCATTGGACAGCATTTCAAATGCGAATCTCAGGCGATAAAGCGGCGTACGCAAGTCGTGAGCAATTGCATTGGTAAGCTCCCGATGTCCATTGATCAGCTTTTCGATGTTGTCTGCCATGGTGTTAAACGCGCTGCCGAGCTGAGCGACGACCGACAGACGGGACAGTTTGCCCCGCTGGTTCAATCGCCCTTCGCCAAACTCACCGGCGGTTTTAGCCAGACGACGTAAATCGCGCCACAACGGGAATAGCCACAGCAACAAGGCGCCGGAAATAGTGACAACAAACAGACCAATCAAGGTGGTTTGTAACTGCTGTTGAGAATGCTGACTGTGCACATCGAGAATACCGACCAGATACTGATCATTGAGTCGGGTGTACAGCAGCATCCCGCCATTTTGCTGCACGTGACCGACCACTTTATCGTTATTGAGGCGCCTGAGTTCTTGATTGGTCAGAGGCACATCGTTGATTTCGACCAAACGGGCATCAAAGGGGCGATTTTCTGATACTGAGCTGAGGTAGGCCGCCCACTGCTCTGGCGGCAATCTCAGTAGTGAGCGCCTTAAAATATACAGTGCACCCTGCGACTGAGTTGCAACCAGCTCTGCCTGCGACAGGTTCATCGCGTAATACAGCACCCAGTCGCTGTGTTCGATCCGTTTAAGCAGTGCGACCGGATCATTGTAATCCATGGCTAGCTCACCGGCGGCCAGCAAGGCCTGCGCCTCACTGTCGTGTTGGTAGTCGCCCATGCTCACCAGTTTGAGTTGAGAGCCAAAGTGTTCACTCAACTGGTCAATGTGGCCGGGCCAGTGGGCCTGAGGTAGCTCAGTCAGCTCTTGATGAATAATCCGCAGGGTATCGTCGTAGACTTGGGTGTAGAAGCGGTACATCATCCGCTCGCTCAGGTAGCTCACCGGACCAAACCCGGTTGGCATCACCAGAAAAATCAACGGAATAAAAATCGCTAACCAGAGGATCGAAAAGGCTTTTAACATCATTCACCTCGCTTGAGCCATCGCAGAGACGCACAATTGATAGCCGACGCCGCGAATGGTTTTGATCAACTGCGGATAAGTTGAATCGTCGCACAGCGAACGCCTAAGTCGCGATATCCGTCGGTCGATCGACCGGTCGAGGCCGTCATACTCGAAGCCGCGGATATGCTGCATGATCGCTTCACGCGACACTACTTCCCCCGCATGCTGGGCAAGCAGATACAATAGCTCAAATTCGGCGGTCGTGAGATCCACCGCCTGCTGCTCAAAACGTACCGTACGGCGCTGAATATCGATTTCCAATTGATCCACCACCAACTTGTCTTGTCTTTCATCGTCAGGTGCTCGATTCATCCGGCGCAGCAGCGCGCGGATACGTGACAGCAGCAGACGAGGCTGAACTTGTTTAATGATGTAATCATCCGCGCCGAGCTCTAGTCCCATCACCTGATCAATATCGTCGTCCAGAGCGGTTTGCATCAGTATCATGCCTTTGTAGCGGTTACGTATCTGCCGACACACATCCATCCCGGATAAACCAGGCAGCATAATATCGAGAATCACCAAATCCGGATGGCGAGTAAGAATATACTCGACAGCGTTTAAGCCATCACTGATGACCTCAACACAAAACTCATGGGCCTGAAGAAATTCACTGATGAGACCCGCCAATTCCAGATCATCCTCGATCAGAGCGATGGTGTATTTCGTTTCGGCGCTACCATTTTCTGGCTGCATACTTTTTCCTTAAATACCTTTGCCACCAACGTATCGTATCTCAGCGCGGTATCCTATCCTGTGACGGTTTGTGACCATTTATGCCAGTCAGGGGGCATCGCTGTGGTTCGCATATGAGCCACGTGCTCAATGTGCAGAATGATGTCTGGATGGGGTGTGAACTGATGCTAATGGTTTCTTATAAAAAATCATAATACATTTCGCTTGATTGCGTGGAAAATATAATAATAAGCAATGGGTTAGGCTGGTTTCACTCAGGACGGCTAGTAAAGGGTATGGGCGGTGCCATAAAAAAGCCCCGGCCAAAAGGACGGGGCGAAGTTTCTGGATGACGATGTTAAACCAAATCGAAACGGTCGGCGTTCATCACTTTTGTCCAGGCGGCAACAAAGTCTGCGACAAACTTGCCTTTACTGTCATCCTGAGCGTACAGCTCGGCATACGAACGGAGGATCGAGTTGGAACCAAAGACCAGATCCGTGCGAGTGGCCGTCCATTTCACCTGGCCGTCTTTGCGGTCACAAATGTCATAGGTAGTGCGGCCAGTCGGTTTCCAGATGTAACGCATGTCGGTCAGGTTGACGAAAAAGTCATTAGTCAGTGCGCCAACATGGTCAGTAAAGACACCGTGTGCCGTACCGCCGTGGTTGGTACCGAGTACACGCATACCACCGATCAGAACCGTCATTTCCGGTGCCGTCAGGCCCATCAGTTGCGCGCGGTCGAGCAGCATTTCTTCCGGATTGACGATGAAGTCCTTTTTCTGCCAGTTACGGAAACCGTCAGCCAGTGGCTCCAGTACATCGAACGACTCTACATCGGTTTGCTCTTGTGTGGCGTCGCCTCGTCCCGGTGCGAATGGCACGGCTACATCAAAACCAGCTGCTTTGGCGGCCTGTTCAACGCCCAGGTTACCTGCAAGTATGATGGTGTCGGCAATGCTGGCTCCGGTCTCGGCAGCGATGTTTCCAAGTGTGTTCAGAACCTTGGCCAGACGAGCAGGCTCATTACCTTGCCAGTCTTTCTGTGGGGCCAGACGGATACGCGCGCCGTTGGCACCGCCACGTTTGTCTGATCCACGAAACGTTCGTGCGCTGTCCCAGGCGGTGGAAACCATCTCTGAGATGCTCAGGCCACTGGCCGCGATTTTGGCTTTGACTACATCCACATCGTAGTCGCTACGACCTGCTGGGACCGGATCTTGCCAGATCAGATCTTCTGCCGGGACATCCGGACCGATGTAACGTGCTTTCGGCCCCATGTCACGGTGAGTCAGCTTAAACCATGCACGTGCAAACGTGTCCTCGAAGTAGGCCGGATCATTGCGGAAACGTTCGGCAATTTTGCGGTACTCCGGATCGACTTTCAGTGCCATGTCCGCATCGGTCATAATTGGGTTGTAGCGGATGCTGGGATCTTCTACGTCTACCGGTTTGTCTTCCTCTTTAATATCAACCGGTTCCCATTGCCACGCGCCTGCCGGGCTCTTCGATAATTCCCATTCATGGTTGAACAGCATTTCGAAATAGCCGTTATCCCATTGAGTCGGATGCGTTGTCCACGCGCCTTCGATACCACTGGTCACGGCATTGCGGCCGATACCACGAGAAACCTTGTTGTTCCAGCCGAGACCTTGTTCTTCCACTTCAGCGCCTTCAGGCTCAGCGCCGAGGTTCGCGGCATCGCCGTTACCGTGACATTTACCCACGGTATGACCACCGGCGGTCAGAGCCACGGTTTCTTCATCATTCATCGCCATTCGGGAGAAGGTAACGCGCATGTCTTTGGCGGTTTTCAGCGGGTCTGGGTTGCCGTCCACCCCTTCAGGGTTGACATAGATCAGGCCCATCATTACAGCGGCGAGAGGGTTTTCCAGATCGCGCTCGCCGGAGTATCGGCTGTTTTCTGCATCACTGGTCGCCAGCCACTCTTTCTCTGAGCCCCAGTAAGTGTCTTTTTCCGGGTGCCAAATGTCTTCACGACCGAAACCGAAGCCGAAAGTTTTAAAGCCCATCGATTCATACGCCATGTTACCGGCAAGAATGATCAAATCCGCCCAGCTGATTTGGTTACCGTATTTGCGTTTGATTGGCCAGAGTAAACGACGCGCTTTGTCAAGGTTGGCGTTGTCCGGCCAGGAGTTGAGGGGAGCGAAACGCTGGTTACCTGTGGCACCGCCCCCACGGCCATCGGCGGTACGGTAAGAGCCTGCGGCGTGCCATGCCATCCGTATCATCAGGCCGCCGTAGTGACCCCAGTCTGCCGGCCACCACTCCTGACTGTCTGTCATCAGTGCTTTCAGATCGTGTTTGAGTGCCGTTACATCCAGTTTTTTCAGTTCTTCACGATAGCTGAAATCCGCTCCCAGAGGGTCGGTTTTCGTATCGTGCTGGCTGAGAATGTCGAGATTTAATGCTTTTGGCCACCAGTCCATTACCGACTTATCTGTCGAGGTAAGTGCCCCGTGCATCACCGGACATTTACCGCCTTGACCCGTACCTTTATTGTTCATTTTTATCTCCTTAAGAGTGACATGCTGCACAACTCACAGCGTCGAGCTTTTTGATATTCTGCGTCCCTTTAGGTCTGAATAAACGCATTGCGACACAAAAGAGTGTGATTAATCTTCACCTGAATATCATCAGACAAATGTGCTGTTTTTCACGATTCTCTACGAGAAAAAAGAATAAATGTAATCGTTTATTTCTCGTGTCATGAAAACGTTTTTTATTTGTTATGAAAAACTTAAGTCACATATGGGATAAAAACAAATTCGATTTATCTATACTATCGATAGGCAAAATCGAAGTCGGGTAAAGAACCGTGTGATAACGTGTATTAACCGTTGATTGGTTCAGCCTGTGCGCCAGCTTGTCTTAAAAACTAAACAAAAAGTCAGAGTAGACGGTGGTTGACTTTAGGTAGGGTGTATACTCACTAACGAGCTATGCTCCACATTTTGGTGAAGTTTTTTACCTGATGTCATAAAAATTTAATCTTAGTGTGTCTTGAGCTGCGGATAAAAATTCATCATAGTGTCATTAAGGTGTCACAATAAATATAACGAGGAGATAGTATGCAGCATCAAGAAATGATCCAACCGAGCGAATTTGGAGTAATCAGCCGTACGTGCCTATTCTCTTTGTTGACCATCGTCGGTGTCTTCGCTCTGATTTAACACCCGCAACGAAAGCCTTACACTATTAGTGGTTACTTACTGTGTAACTCCTTATTGGTAAGGCTTTTCTGGTTATCTTTACCTAAAATGTGCTAGCGTTTATATTAACTGTTGTTGTTAATGGAAACGCCATGTCGTTGTTTAGTGCACTGCCTTTTTCCCATCGTTTTGCGGACCTTCCCCGAAGCTTTTACACGCCCGTCGATCCACAACCTTTGACCGATACACACTGGGTGGTGTGGAACGACCAATTTGCCGCGCAGTTTGGCTTGCCTTCCGATCCGAATTACACGCCGGAACTGCTGCATGCCTTCTCCGGAGAAGCGATGCCGGAGGCGTTTTTTCCGTTGGCGATGAAGTACGCCGGGCATCAGTTTGGCGTCTATAACCCAGACCTGGGCGATGGACGGGGACTCCTGCTGGCGGAGATCACCAGTAAATCCGGACGGGTGTTTGATATTCATCTGAAAGGAGCAGGCCTAACGCCGTATTCTCGCATGGGGGATGGACGGGCTGTGTTGCGCTCCACCATTCGGGAATATTTGTGCAGTGAGGCGATGGCCGGACTGGGAATTGCGACCACGCGCGCGCTGGGGATGATGGCAAGTGAAACACCGGTCTATCGCGAAAAAAGTGAACCGGGTGCACTGCTGATCCGCATGGCGGAGAGCCACATTCGATTTGGTCATTTCGAACATTTCTTTTATACCAATCAACTTGAAGAACAACGGTTGCTGGCGGATAAAGTCATCGAATGGCACTGGCCGCAATGTCGTGAAGACAACAAACCGTACGTCAGTATGTTCAACATCATTGTCGACAGAACGGCGGAAATGATCGCAGACTGGCAATCCGTCGGGTTTGCACATGGTGTGATGAATACCGATAACATGTCGATCCTCGGCCAGACATTTGATTATGGGCCGTTTGGGTTTCTGGACGACTACGAGCCGGGCTACATCTGCAACCATTCTGATTATCAGGGGCGTTATGCGTTTGACCAGCAACCACGTATCGCCTTGTGGAATTTGTCTGCGTTGGCGCATGCTTTGTCACCGCTGATTGAGCGAGAGGATCTCGACCACGCGCTCAGCCAGTTCGAACCTCAGCTTAATCACTATTTCAGCCATAAAATGCGTGCCAAACTCGGGTTGTTCAATAAACGGGATGGTGACAGCCAACTGTTCAACGGTCTGTTTGAGTTAATGACTCAGACCAAGGTGGATTACACGCGTTTCTTTCGTCAACTATCGGAATTGGATCAGGCAGAGCCTCAAAGCGTGATTGATCTGTTTATTGACCGTGAAGCCGCGCGACACTGGCTGGATACCTATCTGGCGCGCTGCGCAGCAGAAACGGATGAACAAGGTGATGTGGTGACGATCCAGCAACGTTGTACCCAGATGCGCAGCGTCAATCCTAAATACATTTTGCGTAACTACCTGGCACAACAGGCTATCGACAAAGCGGAAGACGGTGATTACAGCGAAGTAAACCGTTTGGCGAGGCTGCTGCGACATCCTTTCGACGCTCAGCCTGAGTGTGAACATTATGCTCAGTTGCCTCCTGAATGGGGCAAGAAAATGGAAATCAGCTGTTCATCGTAAATGTCTCGAAAGGGGATGTGCGTCGGCGCGCCGTGAGGAGTATGAAGAAATTGTGAAGCCGCGCGAGACGCAATTCAAACTTTACTGAAATATCAATAATCAAGTCGCATCGTCATCTATACACTGTGTAAATAAGTTGTAACAACGGAATTCAACCATGCACAACCAGAGTCGTATTTTGGTAGTCGATGACGATGCTGATATTCGAGAATTACTGGAAGAGTACTTGAGTAAGGCTGGCTTTGAAGTCGGCAGTGTCGCTGATGGTGATGGGTTACTGACACATATCAACACGAACGATTACCCGGATCTCATTTTGCTCGACGTTATGCTACCGGGCAGCGATGGCTTTACGCTGTGTCAGCAATTGCGGCGTCAGTCAGATGTTCCTATTATTATGCTGACAGCCGTGTCGGATGAAACCGACCAGATTATCGGGTTGGAAATTGGTGCGGACGATTACATCGCAAAGCCGTTTAATCCCCGTCAGTTGACTGCCCGGATAAAAGCCGTGCTGCGTCGGGTTCAGAGTCAGGATGACAAGGTTGCGGATACGTTGCCGAAGTCGATCGTCTTCGGTGACTGGCGTTTGGATACGCTGGCTCATAAGATCACGCACTTGGACAATCATAAGGTGCATGACCTTTCCGGCAGTGATTTTTCGTTGTTGATGCTGTTTCTCAGCCGGCCTAATGAGGTACTCGACCGGGACACCATTTCCTACGCTACGCGTGGCCGGGAAGCCTTACCGTTTGAACGTGGCATTGATGTTCAACTGAGTCGCCTGCGTCATCGCCTTGGGGACAGTGGTAAATACCCGCAATACATCAAAACCATGCGTGGTAACGGCTACATACTCTCGGTGCCTGTCAATTACGAGCACTGATGATGCGCTGGCCGAGCTTAAAACCCAACTCTTTGGTGGCACGAACTCTGTTGCTGACCTTGCTGGCGGTGGTGATCGCGCAGGGCATCGCCACCGCCATCTGGTATAGCGAGTCAAAACACAAAGAACTGGCGGGTATCCGCTCAGCGTCATCGAGTATGGCGAACATGTTTGCTTCCACGGTGAACTTTTTTCAGTCTCTGCCAATTCGTTATCGCCACATTGTGCTCGATCAGATCCGCAATATGGGCGGAACACGTTTTTTTGTCTCGTTCAATAAAGAAAAACTGCTTGTTGAACCGATCGGCGATACGAGGCTAAAACGGGCATCGGTCGATGCCATCAGGACGGTGCTGAATGAGAAACTCAATCATGTCCAGTCGGTGTCGGTAGACTTCTCCCGTCCGGAAACCTTGCGTTTGCTGAAAAACGACATCTATCTGAGCGACTTACCTAAATCCTGGGCCCACCATACGCTGACGCTGGCACCCATTAACCCGCCAGTGCTGGTGGTTCAGATCGAGCTGAAAGATCATGAATGGTTGTACATTGCAGCGCTGTTGCCCGCACCTTATATCACACTGGACGACACCATTTTGGGTCGGGAGCAAGTGCTGTTCTTGTTCTTTTCCACCAGCTTGCTGTTGGGATTGACCTATTTGCTGGTCCGTCGTCAAGTGAAACCGCTTAAGCGGTTGGCGAAGGCAGCCAATGAGATGAGCATGGACATCCAGCAACGCCCCTTGGTGGAAGAAGGGGCAAGCGAACTGGTCATGGCGACTCGCGCCTTCAACCGGATGCAGAAGCGTATCCGGCGTTATGTGGCCGACCGGGATCACCTGTTTTCGGCCATTTCACATGACTTAAAAACCCCGATCACCCGTTTGCGGCTGCGAGCCGAACTACTGGAAAGTGCTCACAAACGAGAGAAGTTCAACAAAGATCTTGATGAGCTGGAGATCATGGTGAAATCGGCATTGCAGTGTGTTCGAGATACGGATCTGCACGAAAACAATGCGTATGTTGACCTGAATGAGGTTATACAGTCGGTGATTGAGCCGCTCAATCATCAGCAAATCCGGGTTGAATTTCATCCGGCTGAAATCGAGCCTATCGTTGCGAAGCCGCTGGCCATTAAGCGGGTTCTGGCCAATTTGATTGACAATGCGGTCAAGTACGGACTGCGCGCCAATATTCAGGTGGACGAGACACCAGATTGGGTGACCGTCACCATTATTGATCAGGGGCCTGGAATTCCTGACAGTAAACTCGAAGCGGTGTTTGAGCCGTATTTTCGTCTGTCTGAGGATGACAACGGTCACGGCCTTGGGCTGGGCATTTGCCGCAATATTCTGCATGGACACGGCGGAGATCTCATTATCGACAATCTGCCTCAGGGCGGGCTTCGCGCTCGAGTCTTTATCCCACCTAGCCTGGAAGTGTAATGTAACAATATTGTTACCTGTGGGTTACGGTTTGTTTCAGTGTTTGTTTTTGAGTTGGATAGACTTGCGGATGAACGGGCATGAAAGCCTGTGCCCGGCAAGGACCGGGAGTGTCTAATCCGATACATGGAAGATAACAATGAAAATGACCAAAACCCTACTGACCTTATCTCTTTTATCTGCTACCTCATTCGCACAAGCCGGTGAAGTGGAAGTGCTGCACTGGTGGACATCCGGTGGCGAAGCGAAATCCATTTCAGTGTTAAAACAGATGCTCGAAGAGCAGGGCCACAGCTGGAAAGACTTTGCGGTTGCCGGTGGTGGCGGTGAAAGTGCGATGACCGTACTGAAAACCCGCGCGGTTTCAGGAAACCCGCCTTCTGCGGCGCAGATCAAAGGCCATGATATTCAAGAATGGGGTGGATTAGGCTTTCTGACTAATCTGGATGATGTTGCCAAAGAAGGCCACTGGGATGAGGTTGTGCCTTCCATGATCACCGACATCATGAAATGGAACGGTGAATATGTGGCGGTACCGGTGAACGTGCATCGGGTGAACTGGCTTTGGGCCAACCCTGCGGTGTTTGAAAAGGCCGGCGCTAAAATCCCGACCACTATGGACGAATTCTTTGCAGCTGGCGATAAGCTGAAAGCGGCGGGCTTCGTGCCACTGGCTCATGGTGGCCAGCCTTGGCAGGATGCCACGGTTTTTGAAGCGGTTGCGCTGGGTGTGCTTGGCAGTGATGATTACAAGAAGGCGTTTGTCGATCTCGATATGGACACGCTGTCTGGCGACAAGATGGTAGAGGTGTTTACCAAGTTCCAGAAAATGCATGACTACATTGACGCTAACTCTCCGGGACGTGACTGGAACGTCGCAACGTCGATGGTCATCAATGGTGATGCTGCGATGCAAATCATGGGTGACTGGGCCAAAGGCGAATTCAGTGCTGCGGGCAAAATGCCGGGCAAAGACTACGTTTGTGTGCCAGCGCCAGGCACATCCGGTCAGTTTACCCACAATGTCGACAGCTTTGCGTTTTTTGAGCTGAGCGATGCTGAGAACAAGAAAGCCCAGAAAGCACTGGCAAAAACCATCCTTGAACCTGCGTTTCAGGAAGTGTTCAATCTGAACAAAGGATCGATTCCGGTTCGTCTGGATATGGATATGTCGAAATTCGACAGCTGTGCACTGGACTCAATGGCGGCGTTCAAAGCCACGGCGAAGTCAGGTGATCTGGTGCCGAGTATGGCACATGGCATGTCGACCACCAGTTACGCACAAGGCGCGATTTTTGATGTGGTGACAAACTTCTTTAACGATCCTGACGCGGATCCGAAAGAGGCTGCACAGAAGCTGGCGAAAGCAGTGAAAGCGGCTATCTAAAGCGTAGGGAATCGGGTTTATGGGGAACCCGGTTTGCTGTTGCTCCGGGAGTGGGGGCTCCCGGAGCATTTGCAACAAGGAATCGTTATGGAGCATGTTTTGACTCGGTCTACGACGAAGTCGGCACCGAAACCCGGTTTCGCCGACAGACTTCAACACTGGCTGCCAAAGATTGTACTTGCACCGACCATGGTGGTCACCGTGGTGTGCATTTACGGCTATATCTTCTGGACGGCTGCACTTTCAATGACCAACTCACGTTTTCTGCCCAGTTTTAATTTCGTTGGTTTTATCCAGTATGAAAAACTGATGGAAAACGACCGCTGGATCACTTCTATCACCAACCTTGGTTTGTTTGGTGTGCTGTTTATGTTCATCGCGATTGTGCTCGGGGTTGGGCTGGCTATTCTACTGGATCAGAATATTCGTCAGGAAGGCGCGATCCGCACCATCTATCTCTACCCGATGGCACTGTCCTTTATCGTGACGGGTACCGCGTGGAAATGGATTCTTAACCCGGGGCTTGGCCTGGAGAAACTGATGCATGACTGGGGATTCCAACATTTCAGTTTCAACTGGCTGGTGGACTCTGACATGGCGGTCTACACCTTAGTGATTGCGGCGGTGTGGCAGTCTTCCGGCTTTGTTATGGCGATGTTTCTGGCTGGGCTGCGTGGTATTGACTCATCCATTATTCAGGCGGCCAAGATTGATGGCGCCAGCCTGCCGACCATCTACTGGAAAATTATTCTGCCGTGTTTGCGTCCGGTATTTTTCAGCGCAGTGATCATCACCTCTCACATTGCGATTAAGAGCTTCGATCTGGTGACGGCAATGACCGCCGGTGGTCCCGGCTATTCGTCCGATTTACCGGCGTTGTTCATGTACGCACACTCATTCACCCGCGGCCAGGTTGGCCTGGGGGCGGCCAGTGCCATGATGATGTTGGCGGGGATTCTGGCCATTCTGGTGCCGTATCTGTATTCGGAACTGAGGGAGAAAAAATCATGAATTCCACAATGAACCTCTCCCGGGCGTTGATTTACACGGCGCTGGTATTCTTTTGTCTGGTGTATCTGATGCCACTGTTTGTCATGGTGATCACCTCGTTTAAAACCCTGCCGGATATTCGTGCCGGAAACCTGATGAGTTTGCCTCAAGAGTGGGTGTTTGATGCCTGGTACAAAGCCTGGGACAGTGCCTGTACCGGTGTGAAATGTGAAGGGGTAAAGGGTTACTTCTGGAACTCGTTCCAAATGGTGATCCCGGCAGTGGCCTTGTCTACGTTGCTGGGCGCTTTCAACGGTTACGTGGTGACCAAATGGCAATTTCGTGGCTCCAACCTGTTTTTCAGCTTGTTGCTGTTCGGCTGCTTTATTCCGTTTCAGGTTATTTTGCTGCCGATGGCGGCGGTGCTGGGTAAGTTGGGGTTGGCGAATACCACAGCAGGTCTGGTCACCGTGCACGTGATTTACGGTATGGCTTTTACCACGTTGTTCTTCCGTAATTTTTATATCGGGGTACCGGATGAGCTGATCAAAGCGGCTAAGCTGGACGGGGCAGGCTTTTTTACTATTTTCTTCAAAATTCTGCTGCCGTTGTCGACGCCGATCATCATGGTGACGGTGATCTGGCAGTTTACCTCCATCTGGAATGATTTCCTGTTTGGGGTGGTTTACTCCGGGTCCGATACGCAGCCCATTACGGTGGCATTGAATAACCTGGTCAACACCAGCACCGGGGTGAAGGAGTATAACGTGGATATGGCGGCGGCGATCATCGCGGCATTGCCAACGCTGGTTGTGTATGTACTGGCAGGAAAGTATTTTGTTCGTGGCCTGACCGCGGGATCAGTAAAAGGATAATTAACATGGCAACACTGGAACTGAAACAGATCCGTAAAACGTACCCGAAAGCGGAACAGGAAACCCTCAAAGGCATCGACATCAGCATTGATTCCGGGGAGTTTCTGATCCTGGTTGGCCCGTCTGGGTGTGGTAAGTCGACGCTGATGAATACCATTGCGGGGCTGGAAAACATCAGCTCAGGTGAGATTGTGATTGATGGTATCGATGTTGCGAGTGTCGAGCCAAAAGATCGTGATATTGCGATGGTCTTCCAGTCTTACGCGCTGTATCCGAACATGACCGTGCGAGGCAATATTGAATTTGGCCTTAAGATCCGTAAATTGCCTCAGGCAAAAATTGATGCGGAAGTCGAACGGGTTGCAAAGATGCTGCAAATTGATCAATTGCTGGAACGCAAACCCTCTCAGCTGTCCGGCGGACAGCGTCAGCGGGTGGCGATGGGACGTGCGCTGGCTCGTCGGCCAAAACTGTTCTTGTTTGATGAGCCGTTGTCGAATCTGGACGCTAAGCTCAGAGTTGAAATGCGTCATCAGATCAAACGTCTTCACCAGCAGTTGAGTACCACGATCGTGTACGTAACCCACGACCAGATTGAAGCCATGACGCTGGCTGACCGGATTGCCGTGATGAAAGACGGTATTTTGCAGCAACTTGGCACGCCGCAAGAAATCTATAACCGACCGAACAACATGTTTGTTGCCGGTTTTATGGGGTCTCCGTCGATGAACTTTATTCACACCATGGTGGATCTGGACGAGCATGACAAACCTGTGATTAAAGTGACCGGTGGTAATGGCCAGGAGCATCACATCAGATTACCAGACTCCATGCGTGCTCAGGACGGTAAGGAGATCGTGATTGGTCTAAGGCCGGAACACATCACGGAGTCGGCCAACCCGGACTCTGTGGCGTCAACGGAACTGACGTTGCAGCTTGAGGTGCTTGAGCCAACCGGACCGGATACCATCGCGATGATCAAGGTGAATGATCAGGAAGTGGCGTGCCGCTTGTCGCCTGAGTTTGACGCCAGTGTAGGTCAGGTTGCCCCTCTGCATTTTGATTTGTCCAAAGCGGTATTTTTTGACGCCCAGTCGGAGCAGCGCATCGACTTCCATTAAACCAGGTTAAGTGTGTCCCCACATCAATGTCCACGGGGGAGGGCGCTGAGCGGTGCTTGCAGTTCAGCGTGGGGATGCACTTCCTGCCAACTCGCCGCTTTTATTCCTTCGCCTCTTTCTGATCATTCCCAAATTCAATGAGTCACTTTTGACTCATTCATCAATTTCGATGGGTCATTTCCCACCCATTTTATCATTCTGTTGGGTGAACTCTGCTGCTTTCTCGGATGCATTTTCACATCTAACTTATTGTAACTTAAAGGTTGTAGCAAAAATGTTAAAGGTTGGCCTGTAAGTTGCCTTTACTAAAGGGTATCAGTGCCCATAGATGGGGCTGTGATTATCCACAAGGAGAAGAACAACATGTTAAAGCCTTTAACTCTACTATCTGCCTCTATTCTTGCTGTCACCAGTTTCAACGCCGCGGCGAACTGTGACCCTGGTGAAATCGTGATTAAGTTCAGTCACGTAACCAATACCGACAAGCACCCGAAAGGGATTGCGGCGTCGCTGTTGGAAAAGCGGGTCAATGAAGAGATGAATGGTAAAGCCTGTATGCAGGTATTCCCAAACTCAACACTGTACGATGATGACAAAGTTCTGGAAGCGATGCTAAATGGTGATGTTCAACTGGCAGCACCGTCTTTGTCTAAATTCGAAAAATTCACCAAAAAGTTCCGTATTTTCGATCTCCCTTTCCTTTTTGATGATGTAGATGCGGTGGACCGCTTCCAGAGTTCTGATGCTGGTGAGAAGCTAAAAAATGCCATGAACCGCCGTGGCGTTCGCGGTCTGGAGTTTTGGCATAACGGCATGAAGCAAATCTCCGCCAACAAGCCCTTGATTCACCCTGAAGACGCGAAAGGTCTGAAATTCCGTGTTCAGGCTTCAGACGTGCTGGTGGCTCAGTTCGAGCAGCTTGGTGCAAATCCACAGAAAATGTCATTTGCGGAAGTGTACGGCGGCCTGCAGACCAAAGTTATCGATGGTCAGGAAAATACCTGGTCGAACATCTACGGTAAGAAGTTCTTCGAAGTACAAGACGGTATCACTGAAACCAACCACGGTATCTTGGATTACCTGGTGGTGACGTCGACCAAATGGTGGGACGGACTCCCGGCCGATGTGCGTGATCAGTTCGCAACGATCCTGAAAGAAGTCACAGATACCCGTAATGCCGAATCCAACAAAGTGGAGCAGCAGAACAAGCAGTATGTGATTGAAGCGGGCGGTGTCGTACGTGAACTGACACCGGAGCAGCGTCAGGAATGGGTAACAGCGCTGAAGCCGGTCTGGAAGAAATTTGAAAAAGACATCGGTTCTGATCTGATCGATGCGGCACTGGCTGCCAATCAGAAATAACTCATCACTATAACAGGCTCCCGCGCGTCGGGAGCCATCTCTACCTGATTCGAGCGATGTATCACATGGAACAGTCATTTTTTGCGAAAGTCGGTCAGTTCACCGACAAGGTAGAAGAGACATTGATTGCCTTCTTCCTCGGCGCGATGACGATGCTGACATTCATTAACGTCATCATGCGTTATCTCTTTAACGACAATATTCTTTGGGCACTGGAGCTGACCGTGTTCATGTTTGCCTGGATGGTGCTGGTCGGGGCGTCTTATGGCGTCAAAAAGCACTTTCACATTGGGGTGGATGTGGTCATCAATCTGGCCCCAGAAGGGGGGCGTAAAGTACTGGCGCTATTAGCGGTAGGCTGCTGCCTGGTATTTTCTGTACTGCTGCTGATTGGCTCGTGGAACTACTGGTATCCGTTTATTTCAGAACGTGCCTGGTATGAAACCGACGATATTCCCATGCCGGACATGTTTCAGTTTCTGGCTGACTGGTTGAATGAAGGTGAACGCTACGAAAAACTACCACGCTTTATTCCTTATATGGCATTGCCACTGGGTATGGCACTTTTAACTTTCCGTTTCGCTCAGTTGGCCGTCCAGATCATGACCGGTAAGCTGGATCGTTTGATCGCCGGACATGAAGCAGAGGAAGAGCTGGAGGCGCTCAAAGAGGAGCTGGCTGAAGAAGCGGGCGACGTGATGACGCCAAAAAGCAAACACGACAACAAGGAGAACTAAGTCATGGATATTTTGCTGTTATTTCTTCTTGTTATCGGCTTTATGCTGGTTGGGGTGCCCATCGCGGTCTCACTGGGCTTGTCGAGCATCCTGTTTTTAATGTGGCATTCGGAAGCGTCTCTGGCTTCTGTGGCACAGACGCTGTTCAACGCGTTTGAAGGTCACTATACCCTGCTGGCGATTCCGTTCTTTATTCTGGCATCGAGCTTTATGTCGACCGGTGGTGTGGCGAAGCGGATCATCCGTTTTGCGATTGCCATGGTGGGCTGGTTCCGTGGTGGTCTGGCCATGGCGTCCGTGGTGGCTTGTATGATGTTTGCGGCGCTGTCTGGCTCATCGCCCGCCACCGTGGTTGCTATTGGTAGTATCGTGATCGCCGGGATGATCAAAAACGGTTATTCCAAAGAGTTTGCCGCGGGTGTGATTTGTAATGCGGGGACCTTGGGGATCTTGATCCCGCCTTCCATCGTTATGGTGGTGTATGCGGCGGCAACGGATGTCTCGGTTGGCCGGATGTTTTTAGGCGGCGTGATCCCGGGACTGCTGGCCGGTGTCATGCTGATGATTGCTATTTACATAGCTGCCCGGGTGAAAAATCTGCCCAAGCAGCCGTTTGTTGGCTGGGGCGAGGCGTTAAAGGCGGCCAAAGATGCGAGCTGGGGTTTGCTGCTGGTAGTGATCATCTTGGGCGGTATTTACGGTGGTATTTTCACGCCGACAGAAGCGGCGGCCGTCGCAGCTGTCTACGCGTTCCTGATTGCCAACTTTGTGTACCGCGATATGGGGCCGTTTGCAGACAAGCAAAACCGCAAGCCAGCAGTGGTGAAAATCCTGCAAGCCTTTGTCCACAAGGACACCAAGCATACGCTGTTTGAAGCGGGCAAGCTGACCATTATGTTGTTGTTTATCATTGCCAACGCTTTGATTCTGAAACACGTTCTGACCGAAGAACGTATTCCACAAATGATCACAGAGTCCATGTTGTCTGCGGGTTTGGGACCGATCACCTTCCTGATTGTTGTCAACGTCTTGCTGTTGATCGGCGGTCAGTTTATGGAGCCGTCTGGCTTGCTGATCATCGTGGCACCGTTGGTGTTCCCGATAGCGATTGCACTCGGTATCGATCCGATTCACCTCGGTATCATCATGGTGGTGAACATGGAAATCGGAATGATCACACCGCCTGTGGGATTAAACCTGTTTGTGACCGCCGGGGTGGCGAAAATGTCGATGATGAGTGTGGTGAAGGCGGCGTTGCCATGGGTGGCGGTGATGTTCCTGTTCCTGATCATCGTGACGTATGTGCCTTGGGTTTCAACTTGGTTACCGACTTCTCTGATGGGACCGGAAATCATCACTAAATAACATCAGGCAAAAAAACGAGGAGGGTTAAACCTCCTCGTTTATTTTTGTACCTGAGCCTGCGCGTGGGTCACGGGTGAATCTGCGCTCGTAAAATTGATACTTACGCTTGTTCCTCCGCCTGTCCTGGCCAGAACGTTGTTCGCAGCGATACACTCCGTCAATCAGCACCGTGTCGCTGATGTTCGGCACTTTTACTTTTTCGCCCATACGCATCCGATAAACCCAATAACCTGCGCTTAGTATGGCTAAGCAGGCGATGGGTGTCACAGTACAAAGAGGTAAAATGTATATTGTCTCAAAAATGAAACGTGTGGGTGCATGGTTTTGTCTGGTTAGTTTTTGTACGCCTCTTTTTCGATTTGATACTTTTGCATTTTGTCGTAGAGCGTTTTTCGTGGGATGTTCAGTTTTTCCATCGTCTGCTTGATACTGCCACCACACTCGATCAGTGCGCGCTCAATTGCCGCCTTTTCAAATTCCGCGACCTGCTCTGCCAGGCTCGACGATGGTACTGAAGCAGGTACATCACCCAATTGCGTCAGTTTGCCTAAAAGTACGAATCGTTCGGCGGCGTTGCGCAGCTCACGGACATTACCCGGCCAGTCGTGACTGAGCAACTGCTGCAAATCATGCTCGGGCAAAGCATTGGCGGCCTTGCCGTATCGGGCGGCAGCAACCAGTAAAAAATGATGGAACAAGGCGGGAATATCATCTTTGCGTTCACGAAGTGGCGGCAAGTCGAGTGTGACGATGTTCAAGCGGTAATACAGATCCTGCCGGAACGTACCGTCTGCGGCGGCCTGTCTGAGATCAACCTTTGTCGCCGCAATGACGCGAATATTGAGTGGCAGCAGTGTGTTAGAGCCGATGCGCTCAAAAACGCGCTCTTGCAACACGCGCAGCAGACGGATTTGTGCCTGCATTGGCATCGATTCAATTTCATCCAGAAACAGTGTGCCATTTTGCGCATGTTCAAATTTACCAATGCGCTGGGCATCCGCGCCAGTGAACGCCCCTTTTTCATGGCCAAACAGCTCACTTTCAATCAGGTTTTCCGGGACGGCGCCACAGTTGACGGCCACGAAGTTCTGTTCGCGTCGTGCACTCTGTTCATGTAAGGAGCGGGCAATCAGCTCTTTACCGGTGCCGGTTTCCCCAAACAACAGAATATCGGCATCGGTATCGGCGATCTGCGTGATGGTGTCACGCAGATCACGGATGCACTGGGTGTCGCCGATGATGCGTGGTCCCAGCGTCTGACTGGCTTTTAAGCTGCGCTTCAGCGCTTGGTTTTCTAGGGTTAGGTTGCGCTTATCGATGGCGCGCCGCACTGTTTCTACCAGCCGATCCGGTGAAAACGGTTTTTCGATGAAATCATACGCGCCGTTATGCATCGCGCTGACGGCCATGGAAATGTCGCCGTGACCGGTGATCAGAATCACTGGCACTTCCGGATCCTGATTGAGGACTGTTTGAAGCAGGTTTTCGCCCGACAAGCCCGGTAGGCAAATATCGGTCACGACCACTTTAGGCAGCGTATCGGCTTTGGCGGCCAGCAATGCCTCTTCGGCACTGGCAAAAAACTGCGCCTCAATCTCTTCCAGTTCGAAGCTTTGTGCGATGGCTTCGCGAATGTCATGTTCGTCATCAATGAAAAATACATCGTGCATTGATTCATCCTTGTATAGGCAGCGGCAGTTGAATGGTAAAGCGGGCTCCGTTTAATGGCGACCGAGAGACCGTGAGCAGACCGTTCATGGCTTTGATGATTTGTTGTGAAATCGACAGCCCTAAACCGAGACCGTTCTTTTTCGTGGTATAAAACGGTTCAAACAGCTGATTTTGTTGTTCTTGACTCAGTCCGGGCCCGTTATCATCAATATGGATCAGAAGGCAGTCTGCGTGAACGTTGACCGAAAGGCGAATCAAACGTTGCGGCTGCTCTTCTAATGCCTGAACCGAGTTGGTCAGCAGATTAATCAAGACCTGTTCAAGCTGGATAGGGTTGATTTCCACTTCGACGAGATCGTCGCTGTTGATCTCCAGCGTAACCTGGTGAGCCTTAAGTTGTGCTTCCAGCAACTCGCGAGTGGACTGAATAACCGGATGCAGGCGGGTTACGACCCGTTCACTGCTGTCAGATTTGCGAGCGAATGATTTTAACTGCTCACTGATCTTAGCCATGCGCTCGGTCAGAGACGCGATCCGTGCCAGATTGTCATCCACCTTCGGGTAGTTTTCTTTGTTCAGGTAGCGTCGTCCATTGTCAGCAAAGCTGCGAATGGCTGCCAACGGGTTATTCAGTTCGTGGCTGATACTGGCTGACATCTGTCCCAGCACGGCGAGCTTAGCGGCTTGAATCAGTTCGGCCTGTGTCTGGCGCAGCGCTTCCTCAGTTCGGCTGCGTTCATCAATTTCTGCGTGCAGCTTGGCGGTGCGCTCCATCACCAGGTACTCCAGCTTCTGTTTGGCTTCAGACTGAATCTGCTCCAATTGACGGTGTTTCAGTTGCCGGTTGTGGATCAGCAGCATGACCAGATAGATGATCGCAAACACCAGACTGAGAATCACCACAAAGCCGAGACTTTGCCAGAATAGCGTGACTTTGGGTGACAGAACTCGGATATTGAGTGACAGCTGGCTCAGGGGGCGTGAAGAAACGATAAAGTCCCCCGCCAGTCCGCCGCGCCTTGGGTTTTTCAGTTCTGTCGGGGAGTGACTCAGATCGCCATTCAGGCCAAGCGAACGGATGGGCGTATCCAGGTACTGGCGGCTGTTGGTGATCGTCGAGCGCTGGGCTTCAGATAACGTAATGAGGCTTTTGAACAGCCACTTCGGGTTACTGGACATGAAAACGACTTGATTGGGGTCGGTGGCAACGAAGGTGCTGTCTTTGCTTTCCCAGTTTTCTTCAATGGCGGACAAGTCCATTTTGACCACTACCACGCCAATAATTTCCGCAGCATACACCACAGGGTAAGAGTAGTAGTATCCCCGTTGTCCCGAAGTCGAACCCAAAGCGAAATACTGGCTACGAGTGCCCTGCATGGCGATATTGAAGTAGGGTCGCCAGGCGAAGTTACGTCCCAGAAAGGAGCGGTCGAGATTCCAGTTACTGGCTGCGATGGTGGTTCCGTTTGCGTCGAGCAGATAGCTATCTGAAGCTTGAATGACATCATTGACTTGTTCCAGATAACGGTTGGTCACTTCGATCTGAGCGGGGTTGTCCGGTTGCAACAATGCGTCGACCAGTTCTTTGTCTTTCGACAACAGCCGGGGTAAGTGAGCGTATTTGTCGAGCTTGGTGGCAATATGGCTGGCAAAACGATCCAGCTGAGCCTGATGTTCAGCCAGCAGATTCTGGTAACTGTAGCGCCACACGAGTTGGGCGCCGCTGGTGGCCAGCAGGAGAAATACAACCAGCAATATCAGGCTGGCTCGTCGAATTCGCAGCATGACTTCCTTTCCTGAAATAACGAAATCCATTCAGCAGGCCTGGTGAATTGCTCGTGCAAGAATGACGCGAAATCAACCGCAGGCCCTTGGTATATAAGGTAAAGCGAATTGCGAATGAGGTGTTCAAAAAGATAGCGATTCTGCGGGGTAAAACAGGAGCGAGATCTCTTTTTAAGTTATTTAACGAAAAAAAGCCTCGATTCCCTTGAAAAAGCCATTATTGTCCCCATTTCAAACGAAGATTTTCAGCGTTTGTTCGATTTTAGGGCAAATGTGCGGGAATTTAGAACAATGGCGTAACGATATCAGGGATTAGCTCGACAGGCCTGTTTATGGTCGTTAGAATGCTGCGTCTAAAAATCGTTTTGTCCTGAGACTAATCGGAGATACCTTTTTCTCCTGGCAAGGCCGGCAGAAATAGAAAGATATCGCTGATTAGTCCGGCGTCAGCTCCGGCTGACACCGATTCTCAAGTTTAAATGAGTGCCAAGCGGCACTTGACAAGGATGCAGTTGGTGAGTCACCAACTCATACGCTCAGCCTGGCTGGGCCTGTTTTGAGGTTTATATATAATGCAAGTTACTGTTGAAACGCTAGAAGGCCTAGAGCGCCGTCTGAATATTACTGTTCCTGCTGCAAACATCGAAGATGCAGTGATAGCTGAACTACGCAACATCGCGAAAAACCGTCGTTTCGATGGTTTCCGCAAAGGCAAAGTGCCAATGAAAATGGTTGCGAAGATGTACGGCAAAGCAGTACGTCAAGACGTGATGGGTGAAGTTATGCAACGTCACTTCATCGAAGCGATCGTGAAAGAGAAAATCAACCCAGCTGGCGCTCCAACTTTCGCACCGGTAGAAAACGAAGAAGGTAAAGACCTGGTTTTCGCTGCGACTTTCGAAGTTTACCCAGAAGTGGAACTGAAAGGTCTGGAAAGCATCACGGTTGAAAAGCCAGTAACAGAAGTTAACGATGCAGACGTCGATGAGATGATCGAAACTCTGCGTAAGCAACAGGCAACTTGGAAAGAAGTTGACACAGCGGCTGAAGAAGGCTCTCGTGCAACGATCGATTTCGTTGGTTCTATCGACGGTGAAGAATTCGAAGGCGGTAAAGCTGAGAACTTCCCTCTGGAAATGGGCGCAGGTCGCATGATTCCAGGTTTTGAAGACGGTATCACAGGTAAAACTGCGGGTATGGAATTCGAAATCGACGTGACTTTCCCAGAAGATTACCACGCTGAAAACCTGAAAGGTAAAGCAGCGAAGTTCGCCATCAAAGTGAACAAAGTTGAAGCTCGCGAGCTTCCAGAACTGAACGATGAGTTCGTGTCTAAGTTCGGTGTTGCAGAAGGCGGCATTGACGCGCTTAAAGCGGAAGTTCGTAAGAACATGGAGCGCGAACTGAAGCAAGCTGTGAAGAACCGCATCAAAGAACAGGCTATCGACGGTCTGGTTAAAGAAAACGAAATCGACGTACCAGCAGCACTGATCGACCAGGAAATCAACGTCCTTCGTCAACAGGCAGCTCAGCGTTTCGGTGGCAACGTAGAAGCAGCAAACCAGCTTCCACGTGAGCTGTTCGAAGAGCAAGCAAAACGTCGCGTTGTTGTGGGTCTGCTTCTGGGTGAAGTGATCAAGTCTGAAGAGCTGAAAGCTGACGAAGACAAAGTGAAAGCACTGATCGAAGAGATGGCAACAGCGTACGAAGATCCATCAGAAGTGATCTCTTACTACGAGCAGAACGAGCAAATGATGAACAACATGCGCAACGTTGCTCTGGAAGAGCAAGCAATTGACGCTATCATCGCTAAAGCACAGGTGACTGAAAAACAAGTTGGCTTTAACGAGCTGATGAACCAACCTGCTGCTTAATAGGCAATATCTTGCGTAGAAGGTTGACTATGAGTTAACTATTCTGCTAACAATGGTCCGTATGATATACATCATCCGGGCCATTTATTTTAGGGACATAAGAATATGAGCTACCAAGAAAAAAATGCAATGTCGCCAATTCTGGACGCACTGGTACCTATGGTGGTTGAACAGACTTCCCGCGGCGAGCGCTCTTACGATATCTATTCTCGTCTGCTGAAAGATCGCGTGATTTTCCTTACGGGTCAGGTAGAAGACCACATGGCTAACCTTGTCGTGGCTCAGCTGCTTTTCCTGGAGTCGGAGAATCCTGACAAAGATATCTTCCTGTACATCAACTCACCTGGTGGCAGTGTGACTGCTGGCATGTCTATCTACGACACTATGCAGTTCATCAAACCAAACGTCAGCACCCTGTGTATCGGTCAAGCCTGCTCAATGGGCGCGTTCTTGCTGGCTGGCGGTGCGCCAGGTAAACGTTATGTGCTGCCGAACTCGCGTGTTATGATTCACCAACCGCTGGGTGGCTTTCAGGGGCAGGCATCGGATATTCAGATCCATGCGCAAGAAATCCTGAGCATTAAACAGAAGCTGAACACGCTGCTGGCTGACCACACGGGTCAACCACTGGAAGTGATTGAGCGTGATACCGATCGTGATAACTTTATGTCAGCTCAGCAAGCGGTTGACTATGGTCTGGTTGACGCAGTGCTAACCCATCGTGGTGAGTAACACACAAGCGGCGATTGAGTAACGCAATTCGGCTTAATTTGATATACACTCAAACATTATGAGTAAAGGCTAAGAGGTTAGCGAATGACAGACAAAAGCAAAGAGAGCGGTAGTAGTAAACTGCTTTACTGTTCTTTCTGTGGCAAAAGCCAGCACGAAGTTCGCAAGCTAATCGCAGGCCCATCGGTTTACATTTGTGACGAGTGTGTCGATCTTTGTAACGACATTATTCGTGAAGAAATCAAAGATGTTCTGCCTAAGAAACAGTCGGAGGCGTTACCTACGCCAAAGCAGATTCGTGAACACCTTGATGATTATGTGATTGGCCAAGATTACGCGAAGAAAGTGCTCGCTGTTGCGGTATATAACCACTACAAGCGTTTACGTAACGGTGACACCACCAGTGAAGGGGTGGAACTGGGTAAAAGTAACATCCTGTTGATTGGTCCGACAGGTAGCGGTAAAACGCTGCTTGCAGAAACGCTGGCGCGTTTCCTGGATGTACCATTTACTATGGCGGACGCAACCACGCTGACTGAAGCGGGGTATGTGGGTGAAGATGTTGAAAACATCATCCAAAAGCTGCTGCAAAAATGCGATTACGATGTAGCAAAAGCTGAACGTGGCATTGTTTACATCGACGAAATCGATAAGATTTCCCGTAAAGCAGAAAATCCATCTATCACACGCGACGTTTCGGGTGAAGGTGTGCAGCAGGCGCTGCTGAAATTGATCGAAGGTACGGTTGCTTCTGTTCCTCCTCAGGGCGGGCGCAAACATCCTCAGCAGGAGTTCCTGCAAGTGGACACGTCCAAGATCTTGTTCATCTGTGGCGGCGCATTTGCCGGCTTGGATAAGGTGATTGAACAACGAGTTGCCAAAGGAACCGGTATCGGGTTTGGTGCGGAAGTGCGCTCGAAAGACGAAAGCAAAACTGTCGGTGAGCTGTTCACTCAGGTAGAACCTGAAGACCTGGTGAAATACGGTTTGATTCCTGAGTTCATCGGTCGTCTGCCAGTGACAACAACACTGACAGAGTTGGACGAAGACGCGCTAATCCAAATCCTGCGTGAACCAAAGAATGCACTGACGAAACAGTATGCTGCCTTGTTCGATCTGGAAGAGGTTGAGCTTGAGTTCCGTGAAGATGCGCTCAGTGCGATCGCGAAGAAAGCGATGGAGCGTAAAACGGGTGCTCGTGGTCTGCGTTCTATTCTGGAAAGCGTGCTGCTGGAAACCATGTACGAGCTACCGTCTTCTACTGACGTGAGCAAAGTCGTGATTGATGAATCGGTGATCAATGGCGAGTCTGAACCGCTGTTGATTTACACCAACTCAGACAACCAGGCTGCTGGCGCTGAGTAACAAAACAGCAAAATAAAACAGGAGGCAATTATTGCCTCCTTTTTTTTATTCTTTCATTGAATCCAACAAATTAGGCCCCATATACTGCATAACAGTCAGAGTTAAAACGTGATAGCGGAAGAGAGAATTATATGAACTTGGAACGTTCCGAGCGTATCGAGATCCCCGTGCTGCCACTGCGCGATGTGGTCGTTTACCCGCATATGGTTATTCCTTTGTTTGTTGGCCGTGAAAAATCAATCAGCTGCCTGGAAGCAGCGATGGATAACAACAAGCAAGTGTTACTGGTTGCACAAAAGCAGGCAGAAACCGATGAGCCAACAGTTGAGGACCTATTTGAAGTAGGGACAGTGGCGACCATCCTGCAGTTACTGAAACTGCCAGACGGTACTGTAAAAGTGCTGGTTGAAGGCCAGCAGCGTGCCAAGATCCACTCCATTACCCAAGACGATTTCTTTCTTGCCGATGCAGAATACCTGCAGACGCCTGAATTAGACGAGAAAGAACAAGAAGTCATCGTTCGTAGCGCAATCAATCAGTTTGAAGGTTTCATCAAACTGAACAAAAAGATTCCACCTGAGGTATTGACGTCGCTGAATGGCATCGATGAAGCGGCTCGCCTGGCAGACACTATTGCCGCTCATATGCCGCTGAAACTGAACGACAAGCAGCAAGTATTGGAAATTCTGGATGTGACTGAGCGTCTTGAATTTTTGATGGGGCAGATGGAGTCAGAAATCGACCTGCTGCAAGTCGAAAAGCGCATTCGCAGCCGCGTTAAAAAGCAGATGGAAAAATCTCAGCGCGAGTACTACCTCAACGAGCAGATGAAAGCCATCCAGAAAGAACTGGGTGAAATGGATGACGCGCCGGACGAGTTTGAAGCGCTGAAGCAAAAGATTGAAGAGGCAAAAATGCCTCAGGAAGCGCGCGAAAAAACCGAGCAGGAACTGCAAAAGCTGAAGATGATGTCCCCGATGTCAGCGGAGGCCACTGTGGTGCGCAGCTACATCGATTGGATGGTCAGCGTACCGTGGAACAAACGTTCTAAGGTGAAAAAGAATCTGGCAAAAGCGGAAGAGATCCTGAACGAAGACCACTACGGCCTGGAGCGCGTGAAAGAACGTATCCTTGAGTATCTTGCTGTGCAAAACCGGATCAACAAACTTAAAGGCCCAATTCTGTGCCTGGTAGGGCCTCCGGGTGTGGGTAAAACCTCATTAGGTCGTTCGATTGCAGCTGCTACTGGGCGCAAATATGTGCGCATGGCTCTGGGTGGGGTTCGTGATGAAGCGGAGATCCGTGGTCACCGCCGCACTTACATTGGTTCTCTGCCAGGTAAACTGATTCAGAAAATGTCCAAAGTAGGGGTTCGGAACCCGTTGTTCCTGCTGGATGAAATCGACAAGATGTCATCAGACATGCGTGGCGACCCGGCTTCGGCCTTACTTGAGGTACTGGATCCAGAACAGAACAACTCGTTCAACGACCATTATCTGGAAGTTGATTACGATCTGTCGGATGTGATGTTTGTTGCGACATCGAACTCAATGAACATCCCAGGGCCGCTGCTAGACCGTATGGAAGTGATTCGTCTGTCGGGGTATACCGAAGATGAAAAACTCAATATCGCTAAGCGTCACTTGGTTGAAAAGCAGGTGAAGCGCAACGGCCTGAAACCGCACGAAATTGAAATTGCTGATTCGGCGATCATCGGCATCATCCGTTACTACACCCGTGAAGCGGGCGTGCGTAACCTGGAGCGTGAAATCTCCAAGATCTGTCGCAAAGCGGTGAAGAATATTTTGCTGGACAACGACATCAAGTCGGTGACCGTCACGATAGACAACCTGAAAGATTACTTGGGTGTGCAACGTCATGACTACGGCAAAGCCGATGATATGAACCGTATTGGTCAGGTGATTGGTCTGGCATGGACGGAAGTTGGTGGCGATCTGCTGACGATTGAAACTCAGTCAATGCCGGGTAAAGGTAAGCTGACGCAAACCGGCTCCCTGGGTGATGTGATGCAGGAGTCGATTCAGGCTGCAATGACAGTGGTTCGCTCTCGTGCTGATGCGCTGGGCATCAATAACGACTTCTATGAGAAGAAAGACATCCACGTGCACGTTCCGGAAGGGGCGACACCAAAAGACGGGCCAAGTGCGGGTATCGCCATGTGCACCGCTCTGGTCTCCAGCTTGACAGGCAACCCGGTCAAAGCGGACGTTGCGATGACAGGTGAGATCACATTGCGTGGTGAAGTGCTGCCTATCGGTGGTTTGAAAGAAAAACTGTTGGCAGCACACCGTGGTGGCATTAAAACGGTGCTGATTCCTAAGGATAACGAACGCGATCTGGAAGAAATTCCGGACAACGTGATTGCTGACCTGACCGTGATCCCTGTCCAGTGGATTGATGAAGTTCTCAAAGTTGCGCTAGAGCGAGACCCGTCAGGTGTCGAATTTAACGTTAAAAAATAGTGATGTGCAGCAAAAATAAGTAAAAGATTGCGCTGATAGGCCGAAAAAGGCTTGTCAGCGTTTTTTTTGGACGCTAACGTTACCAACATAGCTGGAAAGCCTTTTGGAACGGGGCCTCCGGCTAAATTTGAAACTTAATGGAACGAATATGCTACCCATAAAAATACTAAGGTAGCGCAAAGGGGAATCACAGTGAATAAAACACAATTAGTAGAAAAAATCGCTTCAAGTGCAGATATCTCAAAAGCATCAGCAGGCCGTGCGCTGGACGCATTCATTGATGCAGTAAGCGATACGCTGCAGACTGGCGATCAAGTGGCTCTGGTTGGCTTCGGTACTTTCAGTGTTCGCACTCGTGCTGCACGTACTGGTCGTAACCCAAAAACTGGCGAAGAAATCCAAATCGCAGAAGCTAAAGTACCTGGCTTCAAAGCAGGCAAAGCTCTGAAAGACGCTTGTAACTAAGCCTGATTTCGAAATTTGCGGCTAACTGCAAATTAATTCGAACCTTTTTAATTTATGCGCATCCTACTGATGCGCATTTCTTTTTCTGATATCATCGCGCTATTAAATTTTGACGTTGAAGTAGCAAACTTCATTTCTGGAGAGCAGATAGACTATGATGGAGCGATTACGCGAAGGCGTGAATAGCATCGCGGTAAAAATTATACTTGGACTAATCATCCTTTCCTTTGTTTTCGCGGGTGTAGGTAGCTACCTGGTCAGCGGTAGCAGTAATGCAGCAGCCAAAGTCGGCAGTACCGAAATTGGTCGCGGCGAGTTCGAGCAAGCTTATCAAAACGAGCGTAATCGTATGCAGGCTCAACTGGGTGATTACTTCTCAACCCTTTTATCTGATCCAGGTTATGTTCAGTCATTCCGTAAATCTGTACTGGATCGCATGATCAACGACGTTCTGTTGGAACAGCACGCAGAGTCGTTGGGTCTGCGCGTTAGCGACGATCAAGTCCGTCAGATGATCCTGGAAATGCCTCAGTTTCAGAGTGATGGTAAATTTGATCAGGAAATTTATCAGGCCGCATTGCGCCGCGCAGGTTTCTCGCCAGATAGCTTTGCTGAGTACCTGCGTCGTGATCTTGTCCGTAACCAGTTGCTAACGGCAATTCAGGGCAGTGATTTCTCTCTCAAAGGTGAAGTGGAAGCGCAGAGCAAATTGATCACTCAGACGCGTGATATTCGTAAACTGACACTGTCTTTGAGCGACTTTGCAGACAAAGTACAACTGACGGATGAAGAAATTCAGGAATATTACCAGCAAAACCCTGAGCGTTTCACGCGTCCGGAACAGTACAAAATTGCCTACATTGAACTGTCAGCTCAACAAATGAAAGACAAGCTGAAGGTGTCAGATGAGGAAGCGCATAGCTACTACAACGAGCATTTAGATAAATACTCTTCGCAGGCTCAGCGTAAAGTCAGCCATATTTTGATCAAAGATGAGAAAAAAGCTGACGCTGTTCTGGCTGAACTGAAAGGTGGTGCGGATTTCTCTGAGGTAGCAAAGGAACAATCGGAAGATATCGGCAGTGCGGAATCTGGCGGCTCATTGGGGTGGATTGAACAAGGCGTCATGGACCCTGCATTTGAACTGGCGGCATTTGGTCTTAAGAATCCTGGTGATATGAGTGGCGTGGTTAAATCAGACTTTGGTTTCCACATCATCAAGCTGGATGATGTGAAAGACGCCGTCGCCAAACCATACTCGGAAGTCGCGGCATCAATAAAACAAGAGTTGAAAGATCAGATAGCGGTCAATGAATTCTATGACCTGCAGACCACGCTTGAGAAAGTGGCGTTTGAATCTTCCGATTCTTTGGATGATGCGGCGAAAGCGGTGGGTCAAACGGTTCACACCACGGACTTTATTTCTCAGCAAGACGCACCTGATGTACTGAAAAATCAGTCGGTAATGCAGGCAATCACGTCGCCTGAAGTGAAAGAAGACGGCATGAACTCTGAAGTCATCGAAGTGGCACCTGAACACGTTGTTGTGGTACGAGTCGACGACTCTCGTCCTGAAACGGTTCTGCCTTTGGAAGACGTGAAAGAGCAGGTCGTGACCCAACTGTCTAAGGTGAAAGGCGAGCAACAAGCGCTTGAACTGGCTGAGCAGTTGGTGGCTGAGCTGAAAGTCGGTAAGCAGGAGTTGTTGTCTCAGAACAATCTGGCGTTTGGTGAACTAGAGAAAATTGACCGCAGTTCGCCGCTGGCCAACACGGTTTATGCGATGGCCAAACCTCAGGACGGTAAGCCAGTGTATGCACAGGCAAAAGAGATGAACGGTGACATTGCGGTTGTGCAGCTTGAGAAGGTTGAAGCGGACATTGATCCTCAGTACAACCAACAAATCGGTACTCAACTGACGCAGTTGAACTCGCAAAAAGATTTGTCGGGTGTGCTGAGTATCTTGCGCGCCAACACCGACATTGAGTACTACTCTGTGAGTCAGTAAGCAGTTTTCATGCAACTGACAATGAGACAAAGACGGGCTGCATTTGCAGCCCGTTTTATTTTTCCTTAGTCCGCAATGCGATGCGATACAGGATACTTTAGTTTGTGTCTTCGGTTAACAATCAAACGAGGAACTCTCATGTCAGTGAAAAAATGGATGGCAACAGCGTTATTTGCCTTGCTGTTGCCTGTTGCATCGGTGCAGGCCGCAGATTCGGTGGAAAAGTATGAAGGGATTGAAATTACGGTGAATGTAAACACCGCCAGTGCGGAAGAACTGGCGACGTTGCTCAGTGGTGTCGGTCTGAAGAAAGCACAGGCCATTGTCGACTACCGGGAACAAAATGGAGGCTTTCAGTCAGCCGAACAGTTGGCAGAAGTGAAAGGCATTGGCCCGGCCTTAGTGGAAAAAAATCGCGCACGAATTCAGCTGTAAAAGTATGGACACGGTCAAGTGTGACTCGTGTCCGTTAAAAAATGGGCTTTTGTCCGATCCCGGCTAGCACCTCTTAGGTAATCCCTTTATAATTCTGTGCCGTCAAAAACCAAGAGTTTTCTGACTTGGTTTAGAATCAAAATGGAGTAAGACATGTCCTCTCAAACACCGGTTATTACCGTTGATGGACCAAGTGGTGCTGGTAAAGGCACGCTTTGTATGCAGTTGGCTGATAAGCTGGGTTTTCACCTTCTTGATTCCGGGGCGATCTATCGGGTTCTCGCACTGGCAGCCATTCACCATGGCGTGGACACAGAATCAGAGGACGCGCTCGTGCCCCTGGCGACACATCTGGATGTCCAGTTCATTGCCGAAGGAGATTTGGTCAGAGTGATTCTGGAAGGCGAGGACGTTTCCAGAGAGCTGCGCAAAGAAGAAACGGGGATGGCCGCGTCGAAAGTGGCAGCGTTGCCACGAGTGCGTGAAGCTTTGTTGCGTCGTCAACGCGCGTTTGCAGACGGCAAAGGTCTGGTGGCTGATGGCAGAGATATGGGGACCGTCGTCTTCCCGCAAGCTGAAGTCAAAATCTTTTTAGATGCCAGTGCCGAAGAGCGTGCCCAGCGCCGCCTGAAACAGTTGCAAGGCAAGGGCTTAGATGTTAGATTTGACGACCTTTTGAGCGAGATCCAAGAGCGTGACGATCGCGATCGTAACCGCCCGGTGGCGCCATTGCGCCCTGCAGAGGATGCGCTTTTGCTGGATTCTACTGCAATGAGTATCGACGAAGTGGTAGAAAAGGCACTAAACTATATCGAATCAAAGCTTGCTGAATAACGAGTTCATCAAGCTGAGAGCGTCGGTCGCATGGATGATGACTGGCGAAGTTAATAACCCCATGAGGTAGGATACCCGTGGACGTTTACTTTATTGAAGATTAATTAAATGACTGAATCTTTTGCTCAACTCTTTGAAGAGTTTCTAAACGAAACAGAATTCCAACAAGGCAGCATCGTTAAAGGTACTGTAGTAGCTATCGAGAACGGTTTCGTTCTTGTTGATGCTGGTCTTAAGTCTGAATCTGCTATCCCTGCTGAACAGTTCAAGAACGCTGCTGGCGAGCTTGAAGTTGAAGTTGGTGCTGAAGTAGACGTAGCTCTAGACGCTGTTGAAGATGGTTTCGGTGAAACTCAACTTTCTCGTGAGAAAGCTAAGCGTCACGAAGCTTGGATCGTTCTTGAGAAAGCTTACGAAGAAGCTGAAACTGTTGTTGGTATCATCAACGGTAAAGTTAAAGGCGGTTTCACTGTTGAACTAAACGGTATCCGTGCTTTCCTTCCTGGCTCTCTGGTAGACGTACGTCCAATCCGCGACACTGCTCACCTGGAAAACAAAGAGCTAGAGTTCAAAGTAATCAAGCTAGACCAGAAGCGTAACAACGTAGTTGTTTCTCGCCGCGCAGTTATCGAATCTGAAAACAGCGTTGAGCGTGATGAGCTGTTGGAAACTCTACAAGAAGGTAGCGAAGTTAAAGGTATCGTTAAGAACCTGACTGACTACGGTGCGTTCGTAGACCTAGGTGGTGTAGACGGTCTTCTGCACATCACTGACATGGCTTGGAAACGCGTTAAGCACCCATCAGAAATCGTTAACGTTGGTGATGAAATCACTGTTAAAGTTCTGAAGTTCGACCGTGAGCGTACTCGTGTATCTCTAGGTCTGAAACAACTGGGTGAAGATCCATGGGTAGCAATCGCTAAGCGTTACCCAGAAGGTCACAAACTGACTGGCCGCGTAACTAACCTGACTGACTACGGCTGCTTCGTTGAAATCGAAGAAGGCGTTGAAGGTCTGGTACACGTTTCTGAAATGGACTGGACTAACAAGAACATTCACCCATCTAAAGTTGTTAATGTAGGCGACGAAGTTGAGGTTATGGTTCTTGAAATCGACGAAGAACGTCGTCGTATTTCTCTAGGCCTGAAACAGTGTAAAGCTAACCCATGGCAGTCTTTCGCTGAAGCGCAAGCTAAAGGCGATAAAGTAACTGGTAAGATCAAGTCTATCACTGACTTCGGTATCTTCATCGGTCTTGACGGCGGCATCGACGGTCTGGTTCACCTGTCTGATATCTCTTGGAACGTTCCAGGTGAAGAAGCAGTACGTGAATACAAGAAAGGCGACGAAATCTCTGCAGTTGTTCTAGCTGTAGATGCAGAGCGTGAGCGCATTTCTCTGGGCGTTAAGCAAATGGAAAATGACCCATTCAACGCTTACGTTGCAGACAACAAGAAAGGCACTCTAGTTAACGGTACTGTTACAGCCGTTGACGCTAAAGGCGCTACTGTTGAGCTGGAAGAAGGCGTAGAAGGTTACATCCGCGCTTCTGAAGTTGCTCGTGACCGCGTAGAAGACGCATCTCTGATCCTGAGCGCTGGTGACAGTGTTGAAGCGAAGTTCACCGGTGTTGACCGTAAGAACCGCGTAATCAACTTGTCTATCAAAGCTAAAGACGAAGCTGAAGAGCAAGAAGCAATGGCATCTATCAACAAGCAAGATGAAGGTGCATTCGGTAACGCTATGGCTGACGCGTTCAAAGCTGCTAAAGGCGAATAATTCT
>NZ_WXWP01000264.1:18256-23347 GCF_009904765.1 Vibrio sp. V39_P1S14PM300 | reverse complement strand
ATTAAAGCCTGCTTTAAGAAACCGTTGGCTATTCGGAAAACAAAAAATAATAAGGAAATATCAATGAAACCTATGAGGAAAACATTGCTCGCAACTGCAATGCTCACTCTTTTTAGCGTCAGTGGTTACGCGCAAACTCCAGCTGACATGGGGGTTGTTAACGAAGAGAAACTCATCGAAATGCTCGTTCGTAAGGGCGTTGTCGATGAGAATGCTTCCGACACAGCAAAGCGTGAAGCTCTGGATAACTATCTGGAAGCTAAAATCCGTTCAGGCTTCAAAGGAGACGCACAATTTGGCAAGAAAGCGCTGGAGAAGCGTGCCAAGGTGCTGAAATCGATTGAAAAGCACAAAGGACACCAACGTGCCAGCGTGTTTGCTCTGGACGTCAGTCAAAAACGTACCGACAAGGTTCTGGCCCTGTTGATCGACTTCCCAGATCTGCCTTGGGACGACAACAAGCTGACCAAAGAGCATACTGAAATGCTTTACGACAGCTATGAGCCACACCACTATCAGAATCTGCTGTTCTCAGGCGCCGGTTATGCTGGTCCAAACGGTGAAAATCTGATCTCGATGCGTCAATACTACGAAAGTGAATCTGGCGACAGCTACAGCGTTTCCGGTCAGGCCATGGGCTGGTACCGTGCAACCAAAAACGCGGCTTTCTACGGTGGTAACTCACCAACCACAGACAATGACATGAATGCTCAGGAGCTGGTGCGTGAAGCGCTGGATCAACTGGCACGTGACCCGAACATCAACCTGGCAGACTATGACGTTGAAGACCGCTACGACTACGACGGCGACGGCAATTATCGCGAGCCCGATGGTGTTATCGATCACCTGATGGTCTTCCACTCTTCTGTGGGTGAAGAAGCTGGTGGCGGCGTGCTGGGTGCAGACGCTATCTGGTCTCACCGTTTCAACCTGGGCCAATACCATGTACTGGAAGGCACCAAGAGTAATGTTCCGGGCCGGTTTAACGGTCAGTTTGCCGCGTTCGATTACACCATTCAGCCAATTGATGCTGCGGCAGGTGTGTGTGCGCACGAATACGGCCATGACTTAGGTCTGCCAGACGAATACGACACCCAATACACAGGTAAAGGCGAGCCGGTTTCTTACTGGTCAATCATGTCTTCCGGTAGCTGGGCTGGTCAGATCGGCGGTACACAGCCAACTGCCTTCTCCTCTTGGGCAAAACAGTTCCTGCAAAACTCCATTGGCGGCCGTTGGATCAACGATGATCAAATTACCATCAATGAGCTGGACAAAGGCGACCGCGTTTTCACTCTGTTCCAAACGACCGATAATGATCGTCCGAACATGGTGAAAGTGGATCTGCCTCTGAAACGTATCGAAGGTCTGAAGCCGTATGAAGGACAATACTCCTTCTACTCAGACAAAGGCGATGATCTGAAAAACAGCATGTCACGCACCTTGTCTGTGCCTGCTGGCGGTAAAGTGACACTGAGCTTCAAAGCTTGGTATGAGATCGAGAAAGACTACGACTTCGCCCGAGTGAAGGTTAATGGTCAGGCGATCGCTGGTAACATCACCACAATGGACGACCCTTACAAAACAGGTCTGGTACCTGCAATTTCGGGTATTTCCGGTGGTTGGATCGATGCGGAATTCGATCTGAGCGAATGGGCAGGTCAGGATATCGAGCTGGCGTTTGACTACGTCACCGATGGTGGTCTGGCGATGGACGGTCTGTACATCGATAACATGGTACTGGATGTTGATGGTCAGGTTACTCCTGTTGACGACGCAGAAGCAGCTTCAACGTTTGCTTTCAACGGTTACCGCCTGACAGACGGCTACCACGAAGCGCCACACTACTACCTGCTGCAATGGCGTAGCCACAACGACGTCGACGAAGGTCTGGCAAACATCAAACGTTTCGGTCAGTTGATGTCGTTCGAACCCGGTCTGATCGTATGGTATGTCGACGAGTCGATGACAGACAACTGGGTGGGTCGTCACCCTGGTGAAGGCTGGCTGGGCGTAGTTGATGCGGATCAGAACGCGATGGTTTGGGCCAACAGTGGCGAAGCAGCGCAAACGCGTTACCAAATCCGTGATGCGGCCTTCTCGCTACAGGATCAGACACCAATGCGTTTGGTTAACGGCAGTGGTGATGTTCTGGAAGATGTCAGCCTGATTGGTACGGCGTCATTTGCAGACAACCAGGATTACTCGAACCCACAATCACCAGATTCCGGTCGTAAACTGACTGAGTTTGGTCTGGAAATCGAAGTGATCGACCAGGCTCCAAACAACGAGTACGGCGTTATCCGCGTTTCGAAAGCAGCCGACGACAACATTGCTCCAGAAGCGGGCTTTGAAGTGCAAGTTGACGGTCTGAGCGTCAAAGCATTCAACCATAGCGTTGACAAAGACGGTCAGTTGGTTCGCTACCTGTGGGATTTCGGCAACGGCCAAACCAGCGATGAAATGGCACCAGCCTGGTCTTACGCTGAAGCAGGAAGCTATCAGGTTTCTCTGACTGTTACGGACGACAAAGGCGCAACCGACACCATCAGCAAGCAGGTGACCGTTGAAACACCGAATGCGTTGCCTGAAGCGAGTGCTAAATACATCCACCTGGGCCGTTGGGTCACCATGTGGTCAACCAGCACAGACAGCGATGGCCGTATTGTGGACACTGAGTGGACGCTGCCAGGTGGTAAAGTGAAACGTGGACGTATCTTTACTTCCATCTTCCCAAGCTATGGCGAACATGAAGTTAAGCTAACCGTGATGGATAACGACGGTGCAACAGTAACGAAAACCATCGTTGTGGATCTGTAATTCCCCGATTATTCCCAAGTTCCATGGGAAGCTCCTGGCGCAACCTTCGGGTTGCGCCTTTTTTGTATGCGTTTATTGGGATTGATCGTGAATGCGCTCCAGCGCTTCAACACGTCGCCACTGCACCGAGTCAAAACGTTGCTCCCGGAGCACGGCAATCTGTTGCTGTTTCTCTTGTTCACCCAACCATTCATCTGACAGAATGGCACTTCGTTGCTGCAGATAATCATTTAACTGAGATTCAAATGACATGCGCTGGTTGTCCAGTTCAGCCAACCGCTGCGCCCCACTCTCGCCCACCAGTTCGGCCCGGATCAAATAGCGGTTCTGCTCACTCTCAGCATCTGCTGCAATCAACCCGGCAACCATGGTCGCGTTCTGTTCACTTTTTTGCAGATAGTCTGGCAGCTCAGCATTGAGTGCCGCCATTTGGCTACGTTGATCAGCCTCGTCCAGAGCGTGCGCTGTGATATCCAGCTTGTCCATTGCCAACTGTCGCCAACGGTTTTCGTCACCAAATAACAGGGCTTGCTGCTCAGGAGTAAAGTACTCACTTTGCAACGCAAGTAACGCTTCGTTGAGCGCGACCAGTTTTTCACGCGTGCTTTGATTGGTATCCGGCAGTATCAATTGAGCCAGCGCCTTCTTATAACTGACGTATTGTGCGAACAACGTTTCATCCACCAGCAGTTGATCGTTTTGACTGGCGTATTCGTCGACTTCCTCACGTAAGCGGTTTAGATCAGTTTCACCCAATCCGGCCAACGCATAGTCCAGTAAATCCCGGCTGGACGATTCATCAATTTCGGTGTCTTGTTGAGATGGTGTTTGCAGCCTCGCCGGCTGAATGTCAGTCGGCTGCGGCCATAAAAAGACCGCACCGGCGCTCCCCAAGGCGATCATCAATGATAATACCAGTGCGGACTTTTTCATCAGTTACTCCTTACAGACCTTGTAGCTTTAAACGATTAGCATGTTGACGGTATAACGTCACCGGATCGGTTTCAAACAGATGGTGCACGCCAAGCAAGCCGTTAATTTCATCCAGGTGATTCATTTGGTAGTCGTCACGAATCACTTTACCAAGGTGCGTACTGCAGACCCCAACCAGTCCATCACTCGGCCCATCAAAGGCCAGACCAAGAATCGTCATCGCCGCGTCCGTCGGATCTAAAAGGTTGGTAAAAGTGGATGATCCGGTCCAGGAGTAGTAATACACCCCGTTGTCCGCGAGAAACTCACCGTCACCGCATTCTGAGGTCGGCACGCCTTCCGGATAGTGCTGATTAAACGCCAGTGAGCCTTCGGTAGTCAGAGCAGCCAGTGATGCCAGTGGATCCTGTTCAAGATCACTGCCGCCGGACAACAGGTTGATCAACGTCACCAGACCTTCGGCCAGTTTGACGGCAATCGCCTCGCCAGCCGAGCCATCGGCAACGGCGCCACGAACCAGATCCGCGACTTTCGAGCCTTTGTTCACACCACCGACACTGGTCACTGAAGCAACCAGATCCGGCCGCACTGACGCAACGTAGCGCGCTGTCGGCCCGCCATGGCTATGACCAATTAAGTTCACCTTTTCGGCACCCGTCGCTGCCAGCAACATCTCAACCTGAGACAGTAGCTGCTCTCCACGCAGTTCGCTGCTGTTAGTCGCTGAAACTTGAGCCACATACACCGAGGCTCCGTCTTTGGTGAGTGAATGTGGGATGCTGTAGAAATAATCGACACCAGCCAAGGTGTCGAAACCAAACAGCCCATGTACCAGCACAATGGGATAACGCGTTTGGGTATAGCCAGTATTGTCCAGTGCAGATGCGCTCGTAGAAGCCAGTACGAACGGACTGAACAGGCAGAGAGCAACTAAGTAGAGTTTCATTTTCAATGTATTATTCCTTATTCTGATTAGACCTCGGAGGAGTAGATCAAAAATAGAAGAAACATTGACGAAATGAATAATCGGAGTATTAATAAACTCAATTAAGTGTGACGATTAGTCATAATTCAACAGAATCGTTAAACATGAACAAATCAATACCGAACAAGGCACGATAAAAATCAAAACAGGTTAATTAATAACTTTTAAATCAATATAATCCTGAAAAGTCTCCATCAATAAAAACCTTGATTTATTAAAGGATAACGCACAAAAGCGCAGCCACATAAGTTAGCATAAACCACTGAATAAAAAAGAAGTTACTTAATTAGAGTTAACTTAAATTTCAACAATTTACAACAAAACTCACCTTTCGTTTTTATAATTCAACTTGC
>NZ_WXWP01000264.1:0-18235 GCF_009904765.1 Vibrio sp. V39_P1S14PM300 | reverse complement strand
TACAATTATTTGATCTTCATACCAATTAGAAATAAGCAAACCAGAGACAACTTTGACTTTATATATAAGTTTCATTTATAGGTCAGTTCTGTTCTAACAATAAGTGGATAATTATGAAAAAATCTCTCTTACTCGCTATGTTGCCTTTGAGCGCATTCGCTCAAACTGGTGAAGTTCAGTCTGAACCTCAACCACTGACGGCTGCTCAGGTGCAAATGGTGCAAACCGCCAACACCTACACTTATGTACGCTGTTGGTATCGTCCTTCTCAATCTCACGACGATCCTGCGACCGAATGGGAATGGGCACTGGATGCCAACGGAGACTACTACAAACTGAATGGTTACTGGTGGTCTTCGTGGTCATTTAAGAACATGTTCTACACCAGCACACCACAGTCTGAGATCCAGCAACGTTGTGAAGATACACTCAACGTCACGCATGACACCGCAGACATCCTGTTCTTTGCTGCCGATAATCGCCTTTCGTACAACCACACTATCTGGAGTAATGACCAGGGTTCAGCTAATGCAATCAACAAAGTCGTTGCTTTTGGCGACAGCTTGTCAGACACCGGAAACCTGTTTAACGCATCACAGTGGGTATTCCCGAACCGTAACTCCTGGTTCCTCGGCCATTTCTCGAACGGTCTGGTCTGGACAGAGTACTTGTCTAACAGCCTTAACCTGCCCCTTTACAACTGGGCAGTCGGCGGCGCGGCAGGTTCAAACCAGTATGTTGCTCTGACAGGGGTAACTGAACAGGTCACGTCTTATCTTGAGTACATGCAACTGGCACAGAACTACAACCCGGCCAACACCCTGTTTACGCTGGAGTTTGGTCTGAATGATTTCATGAACTACAACCGCAGCGTGCCAGACGTAAAAGCGGACTACAGCAATGCCATGCAGCGCCTGGTTGCCTCTGGTGCGAAAAACGTGTTGTTAATGACACTGCCAGACGCGACGCGTGCGCCTCAGTTTAAGTACTCCAGTCAGGAAGAAATCGAGAAAGTGCGGGCGAAGATCCTCGAGTTCAATGAGTTCATAAAAGAAGAAGCTCAGCGTTATCAGGATCAAGGCATCAATCTGGTCTTGTTTGATACTCACAGCCTGTTCCAGCAAATCACCACTAAACCAGAAGAACACGGCTTTGCTAATGCGAAAGATGCCTGCCTGGACATCAACCGCAGTTCAGCCCAAGACTATCTGTACAGCCACAGTTTTACGGATGAATGTGCCTACCACGGCTCAGACAAATACGTGTTCTGGGGCGTAACGCACCCGACAACCGCAACGCATAACTACATCGCCACTCAGATGTACCCACCGGTGATCGCCACCTTTAATATCCAGCCATAATCGGTTCGGTTCAGAGGCAGAGCGTTGGCTCTGCCTCTGTGTCAATATCGCCCCGAAATTTTGCATTCAAGTCAGTTTGCAGTTAGCTTTAAAGGAACAACGACGTACAAAATAATATCGGCGGGCCGCCCATGAAGAATGCGTTCAAAGATCCACGAGCAGTGTTCACCGGTATCTTTGATTCCGAAAATCAACCCCACGTACTCAAACTCATTTCTGCCCTCACCGCGGTTATCTTTGTTGTTCTGGCGATCAAAAACTATCTGATCGGCCAAAGTGTTATTGCCACCACGCTGTTACTTTTCGAATGTGCCCTTCTGGCCGAAGTCTATTTTACGCTTAATGGCAAAGCGCACCCGTGGCGCTATATGGTTCCACTCGCGCTGATCGTCTTTAACATTGTTCTTGCGGTGGTGATATTCGGCACACTCGCAACTTACTGGGCATTTCCCGTCGTCACCACCATCGCGTTTCTTATCGCCTCACCCGTGTCCATTATTGCAAACGTCACGATATTGCTCGGTTGTTCACTGGCAGCGTACGCACATCAGGAACTCTCAGAAACGCTTCGCTTTACCGTGGCGCTGCTGGTCTGCGGTTCCATCAGCCAGATTGTCGTTGAAGCCGTCCGCGCCCTGCAGAGCAAGCTGCGCTATTTGTCGACTCACGACCCGGTCACCGGCACGCTCAACCGCCGGCAACTCGACAACTTCCTCACCATGGCACTGGAAGAGAAAAACCAGGCGGTTCCATCAACGATTGCCATCCTCGACATCGACAACTTCAAACAGATTAATGACAACTTCGGTCACGATGTCGGCGATCAGGTGATTCAGCGGATCACCCAATTGATGAAAAACGAATTCAGCAACGACAGCGTCAAGCTGTTTCGGGTCGGAGGAGATGAGTTCATGTTATTGATGTGCGGCTATCCGCTGGAAGTCGCCCATCGCCATTTGCGCTCGCTTTGCGCGCAAATCCGTCAGCACACCTACCCCTGTAATGTGGTTGTGACCGTCAGTGTCGGGGTTGCTGAGTGTCAGTCTGAGGAAAACGGGAAACTCTGGATGAAACGCGCCGACATGGCACTGTATACCTCAAAGCGCTCTGGACGCGATGCCATTACGGTCGATGGCATTCATCAAGTAGTGGCGCTGAGCTACTCCGGCTCGGATAATCTCCAGTAGCCACACAGAGGCCGTGAAAGGCTCGCCGAACTGAGGTATAGTGCGCGGCAAAGTCCGAATCCACGAAACTGCTATGAAATCACCTTGTATCGCTGCTTGTAAAAATCAGGGGGGCATCTGCCTTGGCTGCAACCGAACCATGGAAGAAATCATTCAGTGGCGCCACCTCTCCGACGATCAACGCGAGACCATCATCGATTCGCTGCAAGGAAAAATCACCACCCATCAGTGCCCTTCCTGTGGGCAAAATGCTCAGTGTGATATCGCCGCTGGTAAAAATCACTGCTGGTGTTTCGAACTAGAACAGCGTGATACTTCATCTATGGAAAATAACGATCAATGCTTGTGCCGCAAGTGTCTGACATCACTGCCGATTGAATAACTAAATTCCATCCATACAAACAAATAATGCATTAATTTATCTAATCCTAAAGATAGATTTTTATCTTGCGTCAGATCACATTTTTTGATTGCTTAACCGCCTGAGCGGCACTAATATCCTGCGTCAGAAAGACCCGTATTTTTTCTTATTATTAGCCGAGCTGTTTCAGGTCGGCTAAGGCTTCGTTTGTTCTGATTTTTAGTGGAGATAAAAGATGTCTGCTTCATTTCCTTTGGTGAAATTGACGTTTCTTATCGCGATTCTGACCGCAGTCGGTCAGATGACTCAGACCATGTACGTTCCGTCTATCGGTCACATGGCTGGCGAGTTTTTGGTGTCCCCTGCTTCTTTGCAGGCAGTCATGGCGTGCTATTTGATCCCATACGGTTTGTCACAATTCGTCTATGGGACATTGTCAGACAGATTGGGCCGCAAGCCTATTATCGTCGTGGGTTTGCTGATTTATATTGTCGGTACCATCGTCGCATTGTTTGCGCACCAGTATGAATGGTTCCTGGCGGGTAGCTTTATTCAAGGCTTGGGCATTGGTTGTGGTGGTGCGATGTCTCGTACGCTGACGCGCGACTGCTTCAGTGGTGCAGAGCTTCACCGTGCCAACAGTCTGATCAGCATGTGTGTGATTTTCTCACCCTTAATCGCACCGGTTTTGGGTGGCTACCTGACCGAAGCCTTCGGCTGGCGCTCCAGCTATATGTTCCTGGCCTTGTTTGGTATCGCCGTGGTGATCACCATGATGACCAGCATGATGGAGACCTTGCCAAAAGAGCGTCGTAAACACGAGTCGGTCACTCACAGCTATAAATATGTGTTATCCGACAAACGTTTTCAGGGGTACCTGATCTGCCTGGTGGCAACTTTTGCCGGAGTGGCGGTTTTTGAAGCCGCAGCGGGTGTGTTGCTGGGCGGTGTGTTGCAACTGCCAGCCACCACAGTCAGCCTGTTGTTCGTCTTACCGATTCCTGGCTACCTGGTGGGTGCAGCCCTTTCCAGTGTGATCGCTCAACGCCGCTCTGAAAAGTTGGCCTTGAATGTGGGAATTGTTGCGATTGTACTGGGTTCCGTCATCGTCATGGTGCCAGGGCTATTTGGTGAAACTACAGCTCTGACCTTAGTCGGTGGTGCGACAGTCTATTTTCTGGGCGCGGGTATACTTTTCCCTGCAGCCACCACAGGTGCACTGGCACCACTGCCGTACCACGCTGGCACCGGTGGCGCGATTCTGGGCGGCATGCAAAACCTGGGCGCGGGTATCGCCACGCTGATTGCGTCTGCCGTTCCCGCCCACAGTCAGTTGCCCCTTGGCGTACTGATGTTGGTGATGTCGGTATTCGCCATGCTTGGTCTGCATCGTGTGTTCAACAAACACGACCCATCAAACGAAATGCCATTGGCTGTATAAAAAAACAAAGGGAGGTGCTAACCTCCCTTTTTTGTTGTCGATGCTTGGTCAGGCTCGGTTGCGTAGCGCCGGTGTTTCGAACTGAACACCACTCCAGCCATGCTTCATAAAATTGCGAATATTCTGGTGGTCGTCTCCGACCGGATTACTCAACACATCCTGACGGTAATAACGACCAAAGCAGGCCAGTGTTTCATCCTGAGCCAATTCGTTCAGCAATGCGAACGCGAACACTTTGCAGGAGCCATTATTCTGGTTTTCATCGTTTCGGGTATCACCATTGATAAACGCAGTTGGCGTAAACTCGTAATGCGCATCAATAACAGCCATAGTTTGTTCAAATTCAACGTTTTCAGGGTCCTGTTTGATCAGTTGAACAAATGCATTCAAATCCATATGTCGCTCTTTTCACTTGTTGATTGGGTGGACTAAGACAATAGCTCATATTTTCCGTCGAGGATAGGCTCGCCTATTTCGATTAGGATCCTATATTTATAGAAGCAGAATAAAGGTAGGTCGCTCTTTATGATTGACACACAGCAGTGTTTAACCCATCCGCAGCTGCACGCTGACAACATCTCTGACTGGCAACACATCGTCGACCTGGTCGCACGGCTAAGCCACACTTCCAATGCCGCGATTATCCGTTCTGATCACAACGGACATAACGTTATGCTGGCCGCTTCTCATTCAGAATACTTTATTCCACAGCAAGCCGTTGTTGGCAGTGCCATGCATGATCTTGTCCATCGTACGCTGGATGTCGACGCGCCACTTTGCGCTGAAACAGCAGAGCTGCCTTTTAAGTGGTTTATCGCTCAGTCGATTACCTTTTCCGGTGGAAAATCTTTTGGCATTTTGTGCGTGGCTTTGCAAGAAGCACCGGCGTCTGAAGCTGAAACCACCGCGTTAGTCGCGCAGTTTGCCCGCTCGCTCGGAAAAGACCTGACGATTACCGACCAGATCCAAGGCTCACTCGCTCTGAATGTGAAAGACACACAGACAGATGTGCTCAACCGGGGTGGATTTACGTTGCTGGCCGAGCAAAAAATTAAAGACGCACCACGCACTCAACTTTCCATCGGCGTTTTATCAATCGACATTAGCCGTATTGACGAAGTGATCAGCGCGTATGGCGCAGACAAAGCCCAGCAATGCGTCGAAACACTGGCCGAAGTCATGCACAAAGTGTGTCGAGAAGCCGATATCATCGGGCGTTTGCATGATCACTCGTTCGCTATTGTATCGTTGCTCAACACCCGCCGTGAACTGAACCAACTGGCGCAGCGCGTCCATAAAGATTATCTGGACATGGTCACCGGCACCGAAGACATCAGCCTGAGCGATCTGACCATTGGCATGCACATCACCGACTGCTTTAGCAAGCCCACACTGGATGAACTGCTTGAAACTGCTCGAAACGACTCCGCCTAATCCACGTTTCTGCGGGTGATCCTGATTAAAGTTTCTACTCTACTATGTTGCATAAATGTAAAGCTCATTTAGAGTAGAGATTTACCTGTCGATAACACGGACTGAGTTATGGAATTATTACAAGATTACCCGATCATCACTGAAATCCCGGTCGCCTGGGGCGAAATGGATGCGCTCAATCACGTCAACAACGTCGTCTATTTCCGCTATTTTGAAACCGCGCGCCTTGATTACTTTGCCGGACTGGAACTGATGGAAGAGATGGCCACCACAGGGATTGGCCCGGTGTTGAGTGAAACCCAATGCCGTTACAAACTGCCAGTCACCTACCCCGACACTTTGCTGGTTGGCTCTCGGGTGACCGCTATTGAGGAAGATCGTTTCACGATGGAATACCAAATCGTCAGCAAAAAACTGGGGAAAGTCACCACCGTCGGTGAAGCGACCGTTGTGATGTTTGATTTTAAAAAGCAGCAAAAAGCCAGAGTGCCTGAACGCCTGCGTAACGCCATATCCGCAACCGAGTCCAATACCTGATTTCATGTTATTCAGCCGGCCTTGCTGCCGGCTTTCGGCTCTTTGTGAAACAAAGGCTTAATACAACCTGCACGTAACTGTCATCTTTCAAGACTATGGTTTTTAACCAATTTGTCATGGAGGATATATGCGTTCCGTTTTTAAACCATCTCTGCTAGCAGCACTGTGTGCCAGCACGCTTCTCGGCTGTACGACAGCCCCTGTTGACCCTGTCAGCCAGCTCAACATCCAGTGTCAAGCGCCCCAGCAACCCCGCCAGCAACTAAGCGGTATTACAGGACTTCGCTTACTGGGCACCTCGGTGGCCAACAGCAAATTTGCCACCTCCGCAGCAGAAATTGTCAGTTACGACACGTGTAGCGATAAATTATACGTCGTGAACGCACAGGCAAAACGGGTGGATGTACTGAACCTGGACGCCACTGGCCGCCCTGACAAAGAGGGTGACATCGACTTGCAATCAGCAGCGCGTCATTCCGGCACCCGCATCGGCGCCGCAAACAGTGTCGCGACGCATCACGGGCTCATCGCCGTCGCAATTGAAAACGGCGACAAGCAAGCCAACGGCATTATAGCTCTGTATCGCTCTGACGACCGTTCACTCATCACCACGTATCCAGCAGGTGCCCTGCCAGATATGGTCGCCTTTTCCAAAGATGGTCGTTACATTGCGGCCGCCAATGAGGGTGAGCCCAACAGTGACTACACGAGAGATCCAGAAGGCAGCGTTACGCTGATCGATTTATACGATGGTCCGCTGGATGCCAAAGTCACCCAAATTGACTTTCGTGACTTCAATACAGACGAACAACGCGCGGCAGAGCTGAGCGACTCGGTTCGTATTTCCGCCCCCGGAGCCAGTGTGGCCCAAGATCTCGAGCCGGAATACCTAAGCTTTGATCAGGCCGGAAAATTGTTTGTTGCGCTGCAGGAAAACAACGCAATGGCTAAAATCGACGTCGGCTCAGCTCGCGTTGACGCTATTTACGGGCTCGGTGGTAAGTCTTGGGAGACAGCCACTCTCGATGCCTCAAATAAAGACAAAAAGACTGGCAACCTGCACAGCTATCCTCAACTGGTGGGGCTTTATATGCCTGACTCTATCGCCACTTACCGTGTCAATGGAATAAGTTACATCGTCACGGCAAACGAAGGTGACGGCCGTGAGTATGGTGTAAATACCACTCAACAGCAGTGTGAAGCACAAGGTTTTGAATGGGACGGTGATGACTTAACCGGCACTTCAGCATACCGTACAGAAAAAGACTTTTGTATTGCCTACAGTGACGAAGTCCGCGGTAAGAAGCTGAAAGTCGATGACGCTCATCCATTGAAGGCGGCGCTACAAGACAATCAACACCTGGCTCGCCTCAAAGTCATCAAACCCGCAACCCAACTTGGCGCGGAAGATGTCGTGCAAGCTTTTGGTGCCCGCTCTTTTTCAATCTGGCGTGAAGACGGAACGCGCATGTTCGACAGCGGCGACCAATTTGCCCGCATCGTATTGGAGCAAGATCGTGCCCACTTCAACAGCACTAATGACAACAACATCAGCGCAGATGATCGCAGTGATGATAAAGGATCTGAACCAGAAGCGATTGAAGTCGCCACGATTGATAACCGACACTATGCGTTTATTGGCCTAGAGCGTCAGGGGGGCATTATGGTGTATGAGATAACCAACCCAACGCGCGCGCGGTTCATCAGCTATACCAACCCTCGTCATTTTGCCGAAAAGGTCTGTATGACGGTCAAAGACGGAGATTGCGCAGATGATATCTACAACCCGGCGGCTGGCGATTTAGGCCCGGAGTCGATCAAACACTTCGTTCGTCATGGATTGCACTTCCTTGCGGTTGGCAATGAGGTCAGCGGGACAACCTCTGTCTATCAAATCAGGTTCTGATCACCACGAGCGGCCGGGCAACCGGCCGTTGTTGGTCTGGCGAAAACTCCTCGGCGTCAAACCATGCCAACGTTTGAACCCCGTACTGAAATTCGCCGCATTCGGATAACCGACCATTTCACCAATATGCTGAATGGGCCACTCGGTGGTAGTCAGCAAACGTGCTGCGTACTCCATTCGCATTTTGGTCAAATGGCTTTTAGGGCCATGACCAAAGTGCGTTAGACACAGCCGATGAAAGTGCGGTGCTGAACAGGGGTAGCGTTGAGCGAGCTGTTCAATACTCCAGTCTTTGTGCAACTGACGCTGCGCAGTATCAAATACCCGACGTAATCGTTGCACCACACGCGGCACGTCACTTTCCCCGGCCGCATGCATCAGCAGTTTGAGCTGCCCCACCGCATGGCGGGCCACAGCTTCCCTGAGCGATGAGGGCAGATTCGCCGCGCGAACTAAACTCAATACCGCAGCATAGGTCGGCTCCGCAGTGGGGGTTAATCGATACACCACTTCATTCCCCAATGTCGGCCCGGTTGTAACGCCAGGCTCTAAGAACAACCACGCCAACTGCCACTCTTCCTGCTCGATACCAAAGCCATTTTCTGTCTTGGCTGGGACATAAATCAAAGAGCCAGGTTCCAGTACGTAGCGTGATGCGCCAGACTGCAGCCAGCCCTTACCTTTTACAGTGTAAAGTAGCATGTGTTTTTGCTGGTGTTTTCGATACACCGAGAACATATCTCGCGCCGTCGCCAGACCGCATTGTGCGATGCCAAGCTCAGCCAGCGCCAGTATCTGAGCATGGTCAATAAACTCATGATGAGTCTGCTCTGAGATCTGAAACCGCTCTTGTTTCTCTGCAATCATGATAGTTTGACAAAAGTTTTTGATGGAAAGAGAGAATACTTTATCCCCCACATGAGATTAAACTCATTGCATAATTTTATTGGGAAGTTTGCGATGCTCTCGTCAGTTCATCATCTCGACAAACCGTTTTGGCAAAAACTGTTGAAAATTGGTCTGCCTGTTTCTCTGCAATCGATGCTGTTTTCACTTTTGGGTGTGGTTGACATCTTTATGGTCAGCCAACTTGGCGAACATGCGACCGCAGCAGTGGGCGTCGGAAACCGGATCTTTTTCTTCAACATCATTGTGATTTTCGGTGTCAGCGGCGCAGTCAGCGTACTGGCTTCGCAATATTTTGGCGCTGGTAACTTTGCAGGCATTCGTCGCACGCTGGCACAATCTTGGGTACTTGCGATTGTCATTACTATACCGTTCGCGCTTTGGTATACGTTTAAACCGGATTATGTCGTTTCGCTGATTTCTAACGATACTCAATATCTGCCTCTGGCCAGCGATTACCTGCTGCTCACAGGAATGAGTTTGTTGTGCTCTGCATTAGTCATTCCTTTGGAGTGCGCGCTGCGTTCGGTTGGCCAGGCCGCCTTACCGACGCGTATCAGTATTTTCGCGGTGCTTCTTAACGCCTTGCTAAACGCTCTGCTTATCTTTGGCCTGTTTGGTTTTCCGGAGCTTGGCGTCGCTGGCGCCGCACTGGGGTCAACCCTTTCGAGGATTGCACAAACCATCGCACTGTTTTATGTGGCGTATAAACGCTATCCGCACCTGTTCCCGGATAAAACAAGCTGGGCAGAATGCCATCTCAAACCACACCGCAAGCGTTACATCAAACTGGCAACACCGCTGATCATCCATGACACCGGCTGGGCAGCTGGCATTATGGTTTACAACGTGATTGTCGGGCAGCTCGGTGTCAGCGAACTGGCCATCATTTCATTACTGGCACCGATTGAAGGCGTATTGATTTCAGCTTTTCTCGGCTTTGCCGTAGCGGCATCGATTATTCTCGGCAATGAAATCGGCGCGCAAAACTATCGCCGTGTCGAGGACACAGCCTGGTGGTATGTGCTGATCAGTTGTACGCTGGCGTTATTGCTCGCCCTCGCCTGCCTGGCAGCCGAGCCCCTCATCGCTTATCTGCTCAGCAAAAGCTCAATCAGCCATGATGATCTGGCCGTCAAAGTCTGTTTGGTGATGGCTTTTGGTATGGTGCTGAAAGTGTTCAACATGGTCGGCATCGGCGGTGTGCTGAAAAGTGGCGGAGACCTCAATTACAGTATCTTTATCGATTTGTTCGGTCAGTGGGCTATCGGGATCCCGCTGGCGTATTATACCGGGCTGGTACTGGGTTGGCCGTTGCATTGGGTCATGATGGTGATTCTGCTGGAGGAAGTGGTCAAGATCGGCCTGACAACCCAACGCGTCCGATCGAAAAAATGGATCAACAATCTGGTTGAAGAGCCGGAAACAACGCCAGCTTAATAGGCGGCAATACCAGCGAAAATTGAATCAAGGCGCCGCTCGCGGACGCCTTCTTAATGCTTACACTCAGAGCTTCTCTTCAAACACACCCAGCTCACGCCCAAGCCACGCGGCGCCTTCGGTATGATCTTTCAGGTCATTGCCCGTTACCGGGTGCATCAGCACGGACAGATCGCCACGCTGGGCATCCAGCCAGTCAGCAAATCCGTTATTGATATCCGCCACATGAATCTCAAACATTGGCATTTTGTGCGGGCCAACCAAACGCTCAACCAACGGGTAGATACGTTCGATTTTGTCCGCCTGTGTCTGACGAATTTTTTGATGCAACTCCTCAGCGGCAGCCACATTATTTAACGCAAAATAGACATGGAAGTGATACATGTTCGTTCCTCTTTCTTCTATGAGGCTTAGTTTACCTGCCTTCTCGCAATTAAACAGTCACACAGCCCGGACAACTCGTTCAAATTTTTAGAACTCACGTCGTTTGCACACTATTCATGCAAATTTTTTGTGTGCCCTCATAGTTATGCCTTTAAACCAGATGCATAATAGGCGTACTTTTGAACAGGGTTGTCATCATAAGGAGATGATCATGAGTGATTCGCGCTCGCTGTCCTGGCAAACCGTTAGCCTTCACTGGCTGACAGCCATCGCTTTTCTGACCGTTTTTTCCATCGGCTTGTATATGTCTGAACTGCCCCGCGGGCCGGAAAAAGGAGAATGGGTCGCTCTGCACAAATCGCTGGGTGCCACCGTCTTGTTACTCGCGCTATTCAGACTGGGCTGGCGTATAAAAGAAGGCCGGATTAAACCGCTTTCAACTCTCCCGGCATGGCAAGAGAAACTGGCCCATTTGATCCACGTTGTTCTCATCTTAGTCACGCTGATGATGCCACTGTCCGGGATCATCATGAGTCGCGCCGGCGGACGCGCCATCGAAGTGTTCGGCTGGGAAGTTATCACCGCCGGAGAAAAGCTGCCCTGGTTGCAAGAAGCGGGCAGCGCGGTGCATCACGCCACAGTCAACATCATTGTCATTGCGCTGGTTTTGCACGTTGCCGGCGCACTCAAACATCATTACATCGATAAAGACGCCACCATGCGACGAATCGTCGGCAAGTGACCGGACTCATCTCGTTTTCTCATAAAAATAAAGCCCATCAGTGATGGGCTTTATTACGTTTAACTGAGCACGGTTCATCGACAACCAACGTTGCCTACCCCAATTGAGAATAGCGATTTTCGTCCTGATGCTGTTGGTTGTAGACAAAAAACTCGTCAATCCAGTGACAGATTAACGCCGAATCCTGTGTTTTATCGAGTTCCTCATAAGCACTGCGATAATGGCTGTCAGAAATGATCGACTTACGTTTTTCAACCAGTCTGGCCGTAAAATCGACACTGAATTCAGGATGGCCTTGCACTGTAAAGATATGATTGTCTTTGGCTAACATGAAATTCGGACAAAATTCATTGTGGGCAATCACCCGCATGCCAGACGGCAGGATGACCACCTGATCCTGATGACTGACTAAGAGCCGAACTGAGTCGATGGCAAGTTTCATCCAGCGCTTTTGTTCAATCACATTGACGGAGTAACTGCCAAGCCCCCAGCCTTTCTCCGATTTAACCACTTTTCCACCCAGCGCCCGGGCAATCAGTTGATGACCAAAACAGATGCCGACCAACGGTTTTCTGCGTGTTTCACAGCGGCGAATCCACTCAGCGAGATCGACGATCCAGGGATCGTCATCGTACGCGTTGTGCACACTGCCCGTCAGAATGAAGCCATCGCAATCGTCCAGCGATGGCAAATCCCCTTTGATGGCATCGTAATTTTCGAATGAGAGCGACTGGTTCACCACCGACATCGAACGCTCAATCATATCCGCATACTGACCGTATCCGTCCGATAACGGCGGGTCCACATACCCGCACGTCAGAATTCCTATCTTCATTGGTCACCTACTTCATGGTTGGCATCACGAACTCGCTTTCTCTCTGCCCTTTTGGCCAACGTGCCGTGACGGTTTTCATACGAGTATAGAAGCGGACGCCATCATTGCCATGCACATTAAGCGGGCCAAACACGGAGCGCTTCCAGCCACCAAAGCTGTGGAATGCCATTGGAACCGGGATGGGCACATTGACGCCGACCATGCCGATCTCGACTTTTTCCGTAAAGTCGCGAGCAGTATCACCGTCACGCGTAAAGATCGCCGTACCGTTGCCAAACTCATGTTCGTTAATAAGTTCAAGCGCATGCTGATAATCGCGTGCTCGCACCACAGAGAGTACCGGTCCAAAAATCTCTTCCTGATAAATCGTCATGTCCGGCGTGACGTGATCAAACAGCGTTCCGCCAACAAAATACCCCGGCGTCCCGGCGTTGATCTCACGCCCGTCTACAACCAGAGAGGCTCCCTGTTCAATCCCGGAGTCAATGTAGTCACGTACTTTGTTCATGTGTGGCTCACTGACCAGCGGCCCCATTTCGTTCTCCGGTGTCACGCCAAGCCCAGGTCCGACACGCAGCGCCTGCACTTTTTCCTTCAGTGCCGCAACGAGTCTGTCGGCAGTGTCTTCACCGACCGCCACTGCGACCGAAATCGCCATGCAGCGCTCTCCGGCTGCGCCGTATGCCGCGCCCATAATCGCGTTGGTGGCGCCTTCTAAATCCGCGTCCGGCATCACCACCAGATGGTTTTTCGCTCCGCCCAGCGCCTGAACACGCTTACCATTCGCGCAGCCTTTGGTGTAAATCGCTTCGGCAATTGGTGTCGAACCGACAAAGCTCACCGCTGCCACATCCGGAGATTCAAGTAGCGCATCCACCACTTCTTTGTCGCCTTGCAAGACATTAAACACCCCGTCTGGCAACCCGGCTTGCTTGAGCAGATCCGCCAGCATCAGCGATGCACTCGGATCTTTTTCTGACGGTTTAAGAATAAAGCTGTTACCGCAAGCCAGCGAGATAGGAATCATCCACAGTGGCACCATCACCGGGAAGTTAAAAGGCGTAATGCCAACACACACGCCCACTGGCTGCATCATGGAGTAGCTGTCGATCTCACGTCCGACATTGAGCGAGTGCTCGCCTTTCAGCAGATGTGGAATACCACACGCAAACTCCACCACTTCCAGACCACGAGTCAGCTCACCCAAAGCATCACTGTGCACTTTGCCGTGCTCGGTCGAAATCAGAGTCGCTAGCTCATCCGCATGTTCTTCCAACAAAGCTTTGAAGCGGAACATCACGCGGGCGCGCTGCAAAGGCGGCGTGGCCTGCCAGCCAATTTGTGCCTGTTTGGCGACCGCCACCGCTTCCAGCGCTTCTTCGGTTGTCGAGAGCTGTACCTGGCCTCGCAGTTCGCCGTTAGCCGGGTTAAACAGATCCGCGGCCCGCGCACTGCGGCTATGAGTCAGTTGTCCGTTAATAAAATTAGATACCAGAATCGACATGACTTATTCCTTGTATTCGATATGTTGTAAAACGTCGGCGATAAGATTAAACAGCTCGTCAATGTGCTGCTTTTCAATAATCAGTGGCGGCGAAAGCGCAATAATGTCGCCAGTCACGCGGATCAGCGCCCCTTTTTCGAAGCAGCGTGTAAACACCTGAAACGCGCGAGAGCCCGGTTTACCCGGAATGCTGTCCAGCTCGATGCCGGCAATCAGACCGTAGTTGCGCAGATCTTTCACATGAGGCAACCCTTTCAGGCTGTGTACGGCCTGCTCCCAGTAGTCACTCAGATCGGAGGCTCGGGTGTAAAGGTTTTCATTGCGATAGATGTCGAGTGTCGCCAGACCTGCGGCAGCGGCCACCGGATGACCCGAGTAGGTGTAACCGTGGAAGAGTTCAATCGCCTGGCTTTGCGGAGCAACCATCGCATCGTAGATCTCCTCACTGACGAACACCGCCCCCATCGGAATCGCGCCGTTGGTCAACCCTTTCGCCGTGGTGATGATGTCTGGTTTCACGTCAAATTCCTGCGCAGCAAACGGGCTGCCAACGCGACCAAACCCGGTGATCACTTCATCAAAGATCAGCAAAATGCCGTGCTGAGTACAAATGTCACGCAGCTTCTTCAGGTAGCCTTTCGGCGGCATGATGACCCCGGTTGAACCGGCGATCGGTTCGACAATCACCGCAGCAATGTTACTGGCATCATGCAGGTTCACGATATTCTGCAGGCTTTCAGCCCAGCCCGGATCATACTCTGGCAAACCTTTAGTAAAGGCGCTGTGTTCAATACTCAGCGTATGCGGCAGGTGATCGACCCCAGTAAGCAACGAACCGAACGTTTTGCGGTTGTTGACGATACCACCAACGGAAATCCCCCCAAACCCAACACCGTGATAACCGCGCTCTCGGCCAATCAATCGAGTACGAGTTCCTTGCCCAATCGCACGCTGATACGCCAGTGCGATTTTCAGCGCGGTATCCACCGACTCTGACCCCGAGTTGGTAAAAAAGGCTTTATTCAGCCCGGCCGGCGCGATCTCCGCCAGTTGTTCAGCAAACAGGAACGGCAACGGGTGCCCCATCTGGAAAGTCGGCGCAAAGTCGAGCTGATGAATTTGGGCAGACACCGCTTCGCTGATCTCGCGACGACCATGACCTGCGTTACAACACCACAGGCCTGCCGTACCATCGAGGATCTGACGATTGTCGTCTGAGGTGTAATACATTCCCTGTGCGGAGACCAGCATACGAGGGGTCGATTTGAACTGAGCATTGGCCGTAAACGGCATCCAAAATGACTCAAGACTCGATGAAGTATGAGAACCAGGCATCTTGCCACTCCTTAATCAGCTTACTGTAATGTTTTATTTACTAAACACCCATCTACGACTAAACGGCAAATTGTAAACGTGATGTTGCAATATATTTAACAAAAATGACTATAGACGGAAAAAAATAGCTGTGCAATGATTAAATCATGAACACAAACTGGTTTTTTGAGCAAATTTGAACCACATTTGTGTTTAGTTTAATAATCACCATTCACTTCATGAGGATGACGTTAATGAATGCGGATATCGGAAGCCGGTTCAGAGCACTCAGAGAACAAGCTGGTTTATCACAACGTGAACTGGCCAAGCGTGCCGGGGTCACCAACGGCTTTATTTCTCAGATAGAGAACAATGCGGTGAGCCCATCGGTTGCGTCACTCAGTAAACTGCTCAGCAAGATACCGTCGTCCATGGCGGAGTTTTTCTCGGTTGACGACCACCAGCCGGAGCAGTTTTACGCGCGTAAAGAAGAGCAACCAGAGATTGGGCGAGGTGCAATCAGCTACCGTCAGGTGGGCCATTACCATCAGGATCGCCATATCGGTATGTTGCGAGAAACACTCAGCCCGGGCGCCGATACAGGTGAAGAAATGCTGTCGCACGAAGGCCAGGAGTGCGGCGTGATCGTAGAGGGCCAACTGGAGCTGACCGTCGGTGATGAAGTCACCTTGCTCAATGTCGGTGACAGCTACTATTTTGACAGTAACCGCCCTCACCGCTTTCGTAATATCGGTGAGGTGGATTGCGTTCTGATTAGCGCTAATTCACCGGCCAGCTTCTGATTTAAGGTGAAACACCGCTTCCACCCCAATTAATCCACAAAGGAAAGGAACAGGGACATAAAATGGACACTATGACATGGCATGACAAAGCGCAGACGCTGACCTTCTCTACACAGGCATTTATCAATGGCGCATTGAGCGACGCGGCGTCCGGGGACACCTTTACCATCATTAACCCCGCGACCGGGCGAGCGCTGGCTGAGGTCGCTCGCTGTCAGCAGACCGATGTTGATCGTGCAGTTCAAGCCGCGCGTGACGCATTCGAATCACGTGTTTGGGCCGGTCTTCCGCCCGCTGAGCGCAAAACCATCATGCTCAAATACGCGCAGTTGATTGACGCGCATCACGACAAGTTTGTGCTGCTTGAGTCCTTAGACATGGGAAAACCCGTCTCGGACGCTTCTGGTTACGATGCCCCCGCAACGGCCCGTTGTATTCAATGGAACGCAGAAGCGATCGACAAAATGTACGATGAAGTCGCGCCTGTTACCGATGACGCTTTGGCGCTGGTCACCCGCGAGCCGCTCGGTGTAGTGGCAGCCATTGTACCGTGGAATTTCCCGACCGTGATGGCTGCATGGAAAATTGGCCCAGCGCTGGCTACCGGTAACTCGGTGATCATTAAGCCATCTGAAAAATCACCGCTGACGGCCATTTTGCTTGCGGAGCTGGCCAGTCAGGCGGGTATTCCTGATGGAGTTTTGCAGGTGCTGCCTGGTTTTGGCCATGAAGCTGGTCAGGCGCTGGCGCTACATATGGAAGTGGATTGCATTACCTTTACCGGCTCGACCTCGGTGGGTAAAAAGCTACTCAGCTTCGCCGGAGAATCGAACCTGAAACGAGCCTTTATGGAGTGTGGCGGGAAAAGCCCGCACATTATCCACCATGATGTAAAAGATATGGACAAAGCCGCAGCCACCGCCGCCGCGGCTATCTGTTACAACCAGGGCGAAGTGTGCACCGCCGGTTCACGCCTGTTGGTGCATTCCTCGATTAAAGAGACGTTTATTGCCAAAGTGATCGATGCCATGCAGCAGTGGCAACCGGGCGATCCACTCAATGACAGCACTCGGGTCGGCGCGATTGTCGATCAGGCGCAATATGAGCGCGTATTAAGTTACATTGAAGCTGGCAAACAGGACGGTGCAACCCTCGCCTACGGCGGCGACGCCGTATTAACAGAAAGCGGCGGTTACTTTATCCGCCCGGCGCTGTTCACCAACGTGACACCGCAAATGCGGATCTTCCGCGAAGAGATCTTCGGCCCGGTTCTCAGTGTCACCACGTTTGATTCGATTGATGAAGCCATCCAGCTCGCCAACGATACGGAATATGGCCTCGCTGCCGGGATCTGGACATCCGACATTTCAACCGCAGTAAAATGTTCACGTGCCCTACGCGCAGGCACTGTATTTGTGAACAACTGGGACGGCGGCGACATGACCATGCCATTTGGCGGCTACAAACAAAGCGGCAATGGCCGCGATAAATCTCTTCACGCACTGGAAAAGTACACCGAGATCAAGTCCACCTGGATAGAACTCGACTAAGTCAACGCGTGTAAAGAAGCCCCTGTATGGTTGTGTGAGAACCATACAGGGGCGTTGCTGGCTCGTAAATGGACAGAACCTTGTTAGCGTTAAGGCTCTTGAAGTGAAAGTTTTCATTAGAAAAAATATGGTAATTAGACAAGCTGTATCGTCTGTATTAGGTCTTGCCCCAAGTACAATTTTCCTCGCCTCGCATCAGAAATACCAATGAAATGCGTAGTGTTCCACCTCCAAGCGGCTTTGTTGCGTAATTCGGTCAGAGAACCCAACTGCTTGAAATTGAAAAATTCTTATACAGCATACTGAGTTTTAGGCATACCAAGCCCTGTAAGTTTGTTCAGCGCTTTAATCATGGCGTAAGTCTCACCAACCTGAGCATTGTAGTTTCTCAGGCTTAACCACCCACCTAACAACTGCTTCACTCGATACATTGCAGTCTCTGATAGTGAGCGTTTATGATAGCCGTACCGCTTTTTCCACTTATTGTTGGAGCCGTAGAGCTTCTGGCAACCTACCGCTAAATTCCTAGG
>NZ_WXWP01000049.1:0-18391 GCF_009904765.1 Vibrio sp. V39_P1S14PM300 | reverse complement strand
TCATAATCGTGACGCGAGTCTATGAACACTGCAGTTGCGGGTACAGTGATATGTATTTCAGTTTGTGCTGTTTATTTTAAATAACAAGTGTTGTGTTAAATGGTGTTATTGTTATATCCTCTGTTCCGCTTGGAGCCGCTCTAACTGCGTGAAGGCGGCGATATCAGATGAGTTCTGAGTAAGACATTTTACTTTTGGTTGTAATGGCGTGGGTGTTGTTGCAATAGAGCGTAACGAATTACGGGTATACGAATGGTGAAACGAAATAGTCGGCGGATATGGGCTTGGTTTTTATTGGTGCCACTGGCATTGATGACTGGGTGTGAAGAACAACTTCAGGACAAGAGAGAACGAATTTCAAGACCAGTTAAATTGCATACTGTGGGTATGGACTCAGTCCAGCGGGTATTTAAATATCCGGGACAGGTGTCTGCGGTCAAGCAGTCGGACATGGCTTTTGAGGTCTCTGGCAGAATCAGCGAGTTTGCGGTGATTGAGGGGGAGTTTGTCCGGGCTGGCAAAGTATTGGCTCGTCTGGAGCCAGACACGTTTCAGGCTCAGCGTGACCGGATGCGAGCTGAAGTGAGTGCGGCCAGAGGTGACTTTGAACGATATCAAGCGGCCTTTAAACATCATGCTGTCACTAAGCAGCAACTGGATCAGGCTCGTCGTGGACTAAGAGTCGCACAAGCTGAGCTAAAGCAAGCACAAAAAATGCTAGATGACACTGTGCTTGTCGCGCCATTTGATGGCCGAGTGGCGAAAAAAATGGTGGAAGATTTTGCCAACGTGCAGGCCAAACAAACGGTACTAACTCTTCTAAGTGAAGAGGCGTTGGAAATGAAAATTCACGTTCCAGAAGCTGACTGGGCGCGAACCAAGAAAGTGGATGCCGTTTCGGATATCGATTTCAATGAGCAGATTTTTGTCGAGCTGAGTGCTTATCCTAATGCTGAGCTACCCGCAAAAATCAGCGCATTCTCCTCTATGGCCGATCCGGTGACTCGTACTTTTGAAGTGACGGTCAGCTTTGAAACGCCGAATGTCGTAAGTGTCAGTCCGGGTATGACAGGCCGCGTTTTGTATCGAGAGAAGTCAGAACAAGACCGGATAGCTGGTGGTTTTGCAGGCACTACGTTTATGATTCCTGAAAGCGCTATTCTCGCCGAGCCTGACAAATCCGCATCTGTTTGGGTGGTCGACCCGAAAGTAGGTGCAGTGGTACGCAAAGCCGTGAGTTTAGGTGATGCGACTGGCTCTCGAATCCAAGTCAGAAAGGGGCTTGCGAAGGGCGACGTGATTGTAACCTCCGGTGTCCAATTTCTCACTGAAGGTGATTTAGTTCACTTGATGGAGGAATAGGTGACATGAATTTAGCTGCTGTCGCGATCAACAATCGAATTGTCACGTTGGTTCTTACGGTTGTGATGTTTGTTTCAGGCGTTTTGTCCTACCTCAATATGAGCCGTCTGGAGGACCCAGAATTTACAATTAAAGAAGCTTTGGTTATTACGTCTTACCCGGGCGCCTCTGCGCTTGAAGTAGAGCAAGAAGTCAGTGATGAACTCGAACAGGCTATTCAACAACTCGGGCAACTGGAGCGCGTAAAGTCGAAGTCAGAGCGTGGTTTATCGACGATCACAGTAAAGGTGAAAGATGAATATGATAAATCCACTTTGCCGCAAGTCTGGGATGAACTGCGCCGGAAAATTAATGATGCCCAAGCATCCTTACCCCCGGGAGCCAGTCAGTCAATTGTTATGGACGATTATGGTGATGTGTATAGCGCCTTTTTGGTGGTTACAGGGAAAGACTACAGTTATGCCGAGCTGAAACGTTATGTTGATACCCTCAAGCGTGAACTGCTGCTGGTTAAGGATGTGGGTAAAGTCACCACTTTTGCTGAAAGGCAGGAAGCGATTTATGTTGAATTTAATCGGGATCGCTTGTCTCAGTTAGGTATTCAACCTGAGGTGATCATTGGACAACTTCGGCAAAAAGGGTTAGCCGTTGACGGAGGGCGCGCTCGTCTTGGTCGTGCGTTCGTGACGATTAAACCGACTGGTGGTCTGCAGTCACTTCAGGATATTGAAAGTTTGTTGATCAGCAGCCCTGTTAATGGGCGGCAGATCTATCTACGCGATGTGGCTGCAGTTACCCGAGATTATGTTGATCCAGTGAATAATGAGATTCGTTTCAATGGGTTAGCTGGGATCGGGCTGGGAATCTCAACGGTTTCCGGTGGCAATGTGGTGACCATGGGAGAGGCTTTGCTATCTCGCTTAGCCGAGCTTGAAAACCAACGGCCAGTTGGCATCCAAGTCAACACCGTATCCTTTCAATCCGATTCAGTACAAAACGCGATATCAGGTTTTGTCACTAGCCTTATTGAGGCAACGGCGATTGTCATTGTTGTTTTGTTGTTGTTTATGGGGTTGAGAAGTGGTCTCTTGATCGGCTTCATCCTGATTTTGACGATTGTAGGATCGTTCCTATTCCTAGCGCCTTTTGGTGTTGCACTGGAGCGGGTGTCATTAGGAGCACTCATCATTGCGTTGGGGATGCTGGTCGATAACGCTATTGTTGTTGTCGATGGTGTTCTGATACGGATGCAAAAAGGGAAGCCAGCGAAAGAAGCGTCAATCGATGTAGTCAGAGAATCAGCCTGGCCATTGTTGGGAGCCACTCTCATTGCGATTCTGGCTTTTGCCGCTATCGGAACATCAAATGATGAAACCGGTGAGTTTTGTCGCTCTTTATTCCAGGTCGTATTGGTGTCGTTGTTGCTTAGTTGGCTGACAGCAGTAACGGTGACGCCGTTGATGTGTGTCTTATTTTTCAAAAAAACTCCGGCGTCCGACAGCAATAGTGACCCGTACGATACTCGTTTTTACAATCGCTATAAGACGTTTCTGCGTAGCTGTATCCGTCACCGATACCTCAGCTCAGCGTCGGTGGTGGGTTTATTTGCCCTATCTATGTGGGGGTTTACGCTCATAGAGCAAAACTTCCTTCCCAGTGCAACACGACCACAGTTTTTGGTTGATTACTGGTTGCCGCAGGGGACACACATAGATGAAACCCGCGAAGATGCCAAAGTAATCGAGAAGATATTACTTGAGCAAAATGGTGTTGAGACCGTGACCAGCAGCGTCGGTGAAGGAGCACTTAGATTTTTGCTGACTTATCAACCTGAGCAGCCAAACAGTTCTTACGCGCAATTTATTGTGGGAGTGTCTGATCAAAGTGTTATTGATGAGTTGCTTCCTAAAGTTGAAGCCCAGATTTCCGCGGCGCTTCCAGATGGCCAGGTTTATGCTTCAACATTTCTACTGGGGCCTGGTTCAACGGGGAAAATTCAGGCACGTATAAGTGGTCCGGATACTGATGAACTTAGACGCATTGCCACACAAGTCGAACATATATATCGAATGGAGCCAAACACTAAGTCTGTACGCACCGATTGGCGCCAACCAGTAAAAGTGATCAAAGCCGTCATGGCTGAAGAGCAGGCCGATACGAATGGCATCACGCACCAGATGGTGGCTCAGGCTATTCAGGAGGGCTTCCAGGGGGTCGTGAGTGGTGTGTACCGTGAGTCAGATTTACTTCTGCCTATTATTGTTCGCTCAGATGAGAAAAGCCGCAATGACATAGGCAGCCTGTCGGATCTGCAAATATGGAGCCATTCGGCTCAACGAATGATTCCGCTAAGACAGGTGGTGACGTCTTACGAGGTCGCGTTTGAGGATGAAATCATCCATCGCAGAGATCGTAAACGAACGATCACCGTTTTTGCCGACCCTATAAAAGGAAATGCCAGCAAGCTATTTGAGCAAATTCGTCCTAAGGTTGAAGCACTAAACCTGCCGGCTGGCTACACACTGGAATGGGGCGGCGAATATGAAGATTCACGGAAAGCTGAGTCTGGTTTAGCGTCTTCGATACCGATTTTTGTGATTGCGATGATCCTCATTACCATCATGATGTTCAACTCATTACGCCAGCCTCTGGTCATCTGGCTTTGTGTGCCGCTGGCTTTGATTGGTGTTACGGTTGGCCTGTTGGTGTCGGGAGAAACATTTGGTTTTATGGCCTTGTTAGGGTTTTTAAGCCTGGTCGGAATGCTGATAAAAAATGCGATTGTCCTTATCGAGCAGATTAATTTGGAGCTACCGTTAGGTCGAGGTCTCACCACTGCGATTGTGGATGCATCAGTGAGTCGTTTAAGGCCAGTATCCATGGCAGCGCTTACTACGGCGCTCGGAATGATTCCTTTGATCTTCGACAATTTCTTCTCGTCCATGTCGGTGACGATCATTGGTGGGCTGCTCTTTGCTACCCTGCTGATCATGATTGTGTTGCCGGTTCTCTACGCATTGATATACAGGGCACCGCACACAGAATAATCTTAAAAAGCCGGATATTTATCCGGCTTTTTATTATTTGGGGGGCATTAAGGGACGCCGATTTATTGGCCGGGTTTGATCAGCGTAAGGACTGCGTCGGACAGCAATTGAATTTTCTCCGGTGTGAACCTTTCTGGTTCAATAGACATCATCATCATCCAACCATCACCAAGCGCACTAAGCTGTTCAGCCAACATATCGGCAGTAATATCATTTCGGATAATTTGATTTGACTGACCTTTTTCTACCAGAAATGTCAAAGCTTCTCTGATTTTTGCATAGTGACGTTGAATGACTGGGGCAAATGCGGGCTCTTGTCTAGCGTGAGTGAGTAGCTGTAAAAATGCCAGCCATAAGCCCGGTTGTTCAGAATCATCCCAGGTTAACAGCTTTTCTATGACTAAGTTAATGTCGGCGTGTGGCGTATCAAATGCAAGCTGCTTGTGGAAGCGTATAAACAGTTCTTCTGCGACTGCGGCTAGCATTTCTTCTTTATTGGCGAAGTAATACGTTACGGTGCCTGTCGTCGCCCCCATTCTCTTGGCGACTTTGCGCAGTGACGCACCCGAATAACCTTCTTCTGCCGTTACGGCAATTGCCGCAGACATCAGCTCAGCCTTTCTGGAGGCTCGATCACCAACAGGGCGTCCCCGGTTGCGTTTGGTGACGCCTTTTTCAGTCGGCTCCTCTGAAGTCGATCCTATATTGCTCATAGAGTTTTGACTAATGTCTCTCAAAGTATGGTCTTTGTATTCTATTACTAACCCCAAGTTGATAGAAGGGCTGGTGTCCAATACCGCAACGTTTGAAGATGACATTTTTCTTCATAAATTGTTATTTCCTGTCATGTTGTCATTAATATGTCGAGCTGTCATAACTTTGACAATGATTTTTATGCAACTCATTGTAATAAATGCACTTTTACCTAGACTAATTTGTGATCTAAGTCTAGAATTCTGGCCTCAAAGAAGTGGGAATAATCTTAATCAGTAGGGACACGCTCAAATTCACCATAAGGGCCAAGAAATGCAGTTTTCCCTAAAAAACATGTCTATTCGCAAGCAGGTGCTACTGCCTGTCATGTTTACCACTCTGGCGTTGTTGATCTCACTGTGGGTGACGAAAAACAACCTGGAATCTGAACAAGCACTGATCATCTCCAACACCAACGACCTGGTGTTCTACAAAGACACTCTTGCTCAGATTGACGATGAGGTTTATCCATTGCGCATCAGCGCCGTGTACGCCATTTACGATGCTGACCGCCGCGACGCCTTTCTCGCTGAGCTAAAGCAAAGCATGCAAGCCATTCAGCACGATCTGAATGAAATGGCCAAGCGCAAAACCTTTGCCGGTGATGTGCAAAATGTACGTCAGGCGATTGAAGGTTACGTGAACTATTCCGTGCGTGCGGTCGAGTTTTTGTCTCGCAGCGATCAGGGGCTGGTCGGTGAGCACGAATACGACCAGTTTATCTCAGGCTACCGTGATGCAGGTATCCAGATGGTCAAGGCGATCAACACCCTGTCTCGCAAGGTCAATGAGTTCTCCACCCGTTCAATGGAGAAAAGTGCTGAGCAGAATAAGCATGTACAGAATGTCGCGTCGTTGTCGGTACTGGCTGTGCTGGCAGTCTCATTACTGGCGGCTTGGTTCCTGTCGGGCATGATCGTTACCCCAATTATCAAGTTGCAGGGCGTGATGCGTGAACTGGCGTTAGGGCATCTCAATGTTCGGGCTGATGCTGACGGCGAAAATGAAATCGCGATGCTGAGTAAAGACGTCAACAAGACAGCTATACAATTACACTCAACTGTAGAGCAACTGATCCGCATCAGTGAAGAAGTGGCCTCTGCCTCAACTGAGTTGGCGGCGGTCATGACTCAGGCAGAACAGAATGCGCAGCAGGAGCTGTGTGAAATCGAGCAGGTGGCATCGGCGGTTAACGAACTGGCCAGTACTGCCAACAATGTCAGTGACAACGCAACGGCAGCCGACTCTACTGCCCGTGAAGCCGACGAACTGGCGAAATCAGGTTTAGCGATATTTGGCGAAAGCAAACAAGCCAGCGAACAGATGTCGAATGCACTCAATGACGCTGCGTCGGTTGTGCAGACACTGAAACTGCAATCGGAACAGATCAGCAATGTCATCGAAGTAATCCGTGATGTGTCTGAACAGACAAACCTGTTGGCACTGAACGCGGCGATTGAAGCTGCGAGAGCGGGAGAATCTGGACGCGGCTTTGCCGTGGTGGCTGATGAAGTTCGTATGCTGGCGGCGCGCACCCAGGAATCGACGGGCGAAATTCAGGCGATCATCGAAGAGTTACAAAAGCAATCTGGTCTGGCTGATACCAGCATGCAAACCAGTCTGGAAATGCTGCATCGCAATAACGATCTGGCGCAGCGCGCCAATGATGCTCTGGTGGGGATTACGGAGTCGGTATCAGACATCAATGATTCCAATACTCAGGTGGCCACTGCCGCGGAAGAGCAGTCTCAGGTCACTCAGGATATAAACCGCAGTGTCGTGAATATGTCTGAACTGGTCAATCAGAATGTGGCCGGGATAAGCCAGAGCGCTAGCGCGAGCAGTGAGTTGTCACACCTGGCAGAGAAACAGAAATCACACCTGTCGTTCTTCCATTTGTAAACGACCCAAATGGTCAAAAGCCGCTGCGCATCAGCGGCTTTTTTGTACCCGAAAAACAGTGTGATGCACACAAAGTTTGCATTACATAACTGTAATTTTGATTGCAGAAAAAGGTGATCGATGTTTGGAAAATGTATTTGAGAGTTAGATAATTTTTACAAATTGATTTCCATCAAAATGGTGGGGTTTTTATGTGTTAGGGTGCTCACCAATTCCAATAAATATTGCCACACCAAAAGGAAATAATAATGAAAAAGACGCTTTGCGGCCTTGCCGTACTTTCTGCCCTGATGTCTGCGAATGTTCTTGCGCACAGCAAAGGTGACTTTATTCTTCGCGCTGGCGCAGCGACCGTGGTGCCAAACGACAGCAGTGATAAAATTCTTGGTTCTGATGAAGAGCTGAAAGTCGATTCCGATACTCAACTGGGACTGACTTTTGGTTACATGTTTACCGACAACATCAGTTTCGAAGTACTGGCGGCATCGCCGTTCAAACACAGCATTTCGACCGGTCTGGGTGACCTGGGTGATATCGCAGAAACCAAGCATTTGCCACCGACTTTTATGCTGCAATATTACTTTGGTGATGCACAGAGCAAGTTCCGTCCGTATGTGGGTGCAGGTATTAACTACACCATCTTTTTCGATGAGAAGTTCAACAACAAATCGGGTCTGAAAGATCTGGATCTGGACAACTCATGGGGACTGGCGGCAAACCTGGGTGCTGACTACATGATCAACGACAAATGGTTTGTGAACGGTGCGGTCTGGTATGCAGACATTGACACTGAAGCCACTTACACCGACGGCGTCAACAAGTACAAAACCGACGTTGAAATCGACCCTTGGGTCTTTATGGTGGGTGTTGGCTATAAATTCTGATCAACTCTGATTGTGTAAAAAGACGGCTCCGGCCGTCTTTTTTAATGGGCCGTACCTCTGACAACACGGCGACGCCGAGATCATAAACTGAGTAAAAAGCTGATTTACAACAAAGCCCGTGAAATTGTGGAGAGTAGTATAAAAAGTCACTCACGGCTCCGCTGAGCACGAACAGACCGGGCAACCCGGATAGAATAGACAGATTGAGAATACGAACATGAAGAATCTGGTAAATCGCTTTTTAAAATACGTCAGTTTTAATACCCAATCGAACCCTGCTAAGTCATGCTGCCCGAGCTCGGCGGGTCAGATGACGTTTGCCGAATACCTTCGTGACGAACTGACCGAACTGGGCCTCAGTCAGGTCAGTCTGGACGAGCACGGCTACGTGATGGCAAAACTGCCGTCGAATGTCGACTTTGCAGTACCGGCGGTTGGGTTTATCGCCCATATGGACACTGCTCCCGATGCGTCTGGTCGTAACATTGCACCACAGTTCATTGAAGAGTATCAGGGGGGAGATATCGCTCTGGGTAAAGGTGACGAAGTACTGTCACCGATTCGCTATCCAGAGCTGCATCAACTGCATGGGCACAACCTGATTACGACAGATGGCCGGACACTGCTCGGAGCCGACGATAAAGCCGGCATCGCCGAGATTGTCACGGCAATCGAAGAGTTGATTCAACACCCCGAGATCGCGCATGGCGACATCTGCATCGGTTTTACTCCGGATGAAGAAATTGGTCGCGGGGCAAATTTGTTCGACGTAGAACGTTTTGGGGCGCAGTGGGCTTACACCGTAGATGGTGGGCCACTGGGTGAACTGGAATACGAAAACTTTAACGCCGCTAATGCAGAAGTGATCATTTACGGCAACAACGTCCATCCTGGTTGGGCAAAGGATAAGATGGTCAACGCAATGAACATTGCGGCCCGGTTTCAGATGATGATGCCGCAGGCAGAAACACCAGAGCAGACCGAAGGCTATCAGGGGTTTTATCATCTTAAATCAGCGAAAATGAGCGTGGCTAAGAGCCAGTTGAGCTACATCTTGCGTGATTTTGAACGTGAAGGGCTGGAAGCGCGCAAAGCCTACATGCGACAGCAGGTGGATACGTTGAATGCCCAACTGCATCATGGGCGTGTCGAATTGCAAATGAAAGACTGTTACTACAACATGCGCGAAATGATTGAGCCGCATCCTCATATTGTTGAACTGGCTAAGCAGGCAATGATGGAGTGCGATGTTGAGCCCGTGATTAAACCCATTCGTGGCGGCACCGATGGGGCGCGATTGTCGTTCATGGGATTGCCTTGCCCGAACCTGTTCACTGGTGGGTATAACTTCCACGGTATTCACGAGTTTGTTTCGGTCGAAGCGATGGAACAGGCCGTCAAAGTGATCCTGCGTCTGTCAGAAAAAACCGCACAGTATCACAGAGAATAAGGCGTCAGGCGGTGTCAACCATTACACTGATGGTGTAAAGTTGTCTTATCTCTCTGATTTTACGGATGATAAGACATGAAATGGTTATTTTTGCTGGTGTCACACTTAGCGGTGGGCGTGTTGGGCGTTGGCTTGGGAATCTATCTGCTGCCGATTTTAACGCAACCAGACTCCCCGGATATGGCGAAAATTGAGCGCCTCAGTCAGGATGCCCGCTATACGGGGCAATTTGATCGCGCACGCAAAGACAGTGATTTCCTGCATTGGGGAGAAGGGGAGATCAAGATAACCAACACGGATGTGGTGTTTCAGGGGAAACTGGCCCCGGGTCCAGATTACAAACTGTATCTTTCACCGATTTTTGTCGAGAGCGAAGCTGACTTTGCCACGTATCAATCATCGATGGTGCAGATTGGCGATGTGAAAACCTTTGACCGTTTTACTCTCAAACTGCCTGAGGGAGTCAATATCGACCAGTACAATACCGCGATTGTCTGGTGTGAAAGCTTCGGTGAGTTTATCAGTTCGGCAAAGTACCAGTAACAAAACCAGAGACGAAAAAGCGACACTTAGAGTGTCGCTTTTTTTGACCGTCAGAAACGGATTGTTATTCATTTGTTGAATAAAATGGATAACATGCTTATTACTCAGTAATTTCAGTGAATTAATCATCATGATGCAATCACGGTAATGTTTTCTGCTCAAATGAATATTCCCCGTCAAGTGGGAAGTTTCCGATAATTTTAGAATATCAAACCTGAGAGAATTATATGTTTCAAGTGATTGAGGATTCGCAACTAATAATGCAAGGTGTTTAATATTGGGCGTTCCTTGAGGAGATGGAGAGCGCAGTTAATATTTTGCTACGAGATTATGACATTCTGAGCTTAGTCCAGTTATTCCCGGTGATTTTTTAATGGTGTCGAGAAGACGCTCACCAAAGCGCCACTTGTGCAAGCAATGGATAAATATCAAACAATAAGCGACATAGATGCTGATCTCCAAGCAATATCAAAGAGGTGGTCATGAAAACGATCTTTTTTAATAAAGTTGTCATCAAAGGGTAAAACACGTCATTTGTCTTAAATTTAATATTTTTTCCTGTGTTATACTCCTCACGGCCAAGTTGATTATCCCTTACTCAACCGAGTCAGTTGGTGTTGACGATTTGTCTGTAGGAATTAACCTCATTGAAAATAAGAAAAATGAACTTCTTTGTATTTGTGGTTGCGTTTAACTTTCTGTATTTAACGTTTGTGGCAGCCTATTATAATTTTTTATATTAATACTGTTTCTTTTATTGTGCTTATTATATTGGCGCAATATATTCGCGTTGCTACTTTATCGTTGTGTTAAATACTTCCCCATTCCTGCTTCTCTGCGCCCGCTTTTGGCGCGGTGTAAAAGATACTGCTGTTATAACGTCCAAATGGCCTACATTTGCTTAACACAGAGCACACTATTTATAGATTTATTTGCCTTATACTAAGAACGCTTCACAATGTTCGCAAACCAATCAGAGAGTGTGCCTTTCTCTTTTTCAGGGGTGATGAATGGAAAAAGTGGTGGTGGTATGGGATTTTCTCATCAACCATAAGTTATTGTTTACAGCACTGATTATGCTTCTGGTGGTGCTTCTGCGTCGCCTGATCCTGGCCAGAATACGCGGTGACGACGCGTTCCTCTCCGACAAACAACGTAAATGGATGTCGCGCACCAAAAACAGTAGCTTTGCAATGTTCCTACTGCTGATGTTTATGCTCTGGCAATCGGAAATCAGTGAGTTCGCACTCTCAGTCACCGCAATTGCGGTTGCTATCGTGGTGGCGTCAAAAGAGATCATCCTCTGTTTTACCGGTTCAATTCAACGTGCCAGTTCGCGCTCTTTTCGCGTTGGGGACTGGATTGAAGTCGGCAAGTTGTGCGGTGAAGTGATTGACCACAATATGATGGCGACCGTGATTCAGGAGATCGACCTTCACCACGGCCAGTATCACTACACCGGCAAAACTGCGACGTTGCCAAACAGCATGTTCTTTACCTATCCGGTAAAAAATCTCAACTTTATGAAGCGATACGTGTACCACAACTTTTCCATTGTGGTAAAAGACTTCGTGAACCTTTATCCGATGCTGGAAAAAGTTGAGCATAAAATTGAGGAGCATTTTCACTACTTTGCCGATGTTGCCCGACGCTACAACGCCATGATTGAAAAACACGCCGGTGTGGATTTGCCAGGTGCAGAGCCGCACATACACATCAGCAGCGCGGCAACCGGGGAGCAGATCGTGCATATCATGATTTTCTGCCCGACCGACAAAGCCAACGAGCTTGAACATGCGATTCGCCAGGATTTCATGCAGGAGTACGAAAAAGCCTTTCCGGCAGAAACGTCACCGACTGTTTAAGTGCGCGTTATCATCGAATCAGGCGACAGAAATCAGGTGATTTCTGTCGTTACTCAATCAAGCCATATTGGCTGACATTGGCCGCATCCACCCACATATCTGCTCCGCCCACTTGCAGGCCCAGCGACTCCAGAATCGGGATCAGCAAATCAGAAAGTAAACTGTCCACGATGGTGGAGACTAACGGATTAAGTGTCGCAAGCAGGGTGTTATTGACGATCGCTTTGATCAACGGCCCGAGGATGGGAATGGCATTGATATCCGTTTCCACTGTCAGGACCACGCTGGTGGAGAATTCTTGATCGCGAGTAACGGTCACGACGTATGAGCCGTCCGCTGTAGCGACGTCTTCCAGATCGATGCTTAAGGTATTGCTGACCGGGTCTTTGTTCTCGACGTTGATTTGCGCTGTAATATCGATATCTATACCGAGAATGGTTGCCGTAATAGTCAGGTTATCAACGGAAATATCCGCCAGTGAACTGAGCGTAGAGAAGTTCGCGGTGTTGTCGGCCACGTCAGTGAGTGTGGCGGTTGATTGCGACGTATCGACCTGTATCGACAGCGGGGTGGTGCTGATATCAGTGACATCCCCGATGCTGATAAGGCCGAACAGATCCAGATCGGCCTCTATATTGACCTGTGTCTGGGCATTGGTGACTTTCGGCTCCATGCCAGCGACCACTGGCAGAGTAGCGATCGTGAACTGGGGTGGTTCAATCACGCTGACTTGTGATGTTGAACTCAACACGCCAGGAATCCCCAGCGATAAATCCGGTATTGAGAGGAAGTTATTCTGGTTGGCGGCATAGACGGTGGCAGTCAGTAAGTCGAGGGCGTTCAGGTCGCTGGTCAGTGCGGCGGCTTGCGTGTTACTGCCATCCGGAATAGTCAGAATGTCGCCCAGCACCACCTCAGGTAACCCGACTGCCAGAGCGAGCTGGTCAACCACCAGGTCAAGTCCATACGTGGCATCGTCGTCATTGGTCAGCAGCGAGACATACGTTGTCATGAGGTCGGCAATGTTAATGCTGGCATCCAGCACTTCCTGTGGTGTCGCCAGACCTTCTTTGATCGCCAGTTCCGTCAGAACGTTGCTCAGCTTGATGGTGCTGTTGGCGACGCCCTGATAGTCGGCGACCGTAAGATCAACATCGATCCCCAAAGCATCGCTGAGCACCGCATTCAGAATATTACTTTCTTTAGTGGCGAGGGTTTTGGAGCCGATACCAAAGCGGATTAGGCCACTTTTTTGAATGGCCGCCTGGGCTGTCAGTGTCATGGTGGCATTATTGAACAGCCCCCCGGCAATCATGCTTTGAGGAACCACTTTGGTGACGATGACCTGAGCGGCGGAGTAGCCGTTTTCAGGTGAATCGTCAGTATCGACAACCCATTGATTATCAACAACCCGAGCGGTGCCAAAGCGTACCTGAACGGAACTGATTTTATCTTGATACTTGTTCGAGAGCGCCGTTTCCAACTGTGTTTTGACTGCGTCGTCGACAAAGTAGGGGGTGGAGCGCACCACTTCGAGCGCCGACAGATCCGCAATCGACTGGAGTGACTGTCGCTGGTACACCAAACGCGCCGTATCGACCGCCAGAGAAGCAAACAGAATCAGGCTCAGCATCGCTGCGACAAGTCCAATTCCGATGGCACCCCGCTGGCGTCGGAAGGTCATGGTTATTCACCAAATTCGTTGTCGATGAAGCTGTCAGGCAGCGGGTGTTTGAAGCTGTTTTCGACTCGTTCCTGCGCGGCGTTAGCCTGCTCTGGTGTCAGTTTATCTTCGTATTGGGTCGACTGAAGATTCTTTTTCTGAATCAGTAACCAGGCCCTTGTAGTGTCTTGCTTTACGACAGTTTGGTTAGGTTTAGTGCTTTCGTAAGCCGCACTGGTCACACTGGTGGTGAACAGCAAGGTTCCAAGGATCAAGCGTATCATTGCGTTTTCTCCATAACAGATATCGGTTTGAGCTGTTTGGCGGCTTTGGTCATCTTCTGACTTTCGGTATCGCTCCAGGCAAAGCGCGCTTTCAACTGAGAAGCGGCCAGCTCTTCGTGGTTTCGCAGTAACACCAGCCAGAGGTTTTTGGCCGCGGTCTGGTGTTGAGGATTGAGTTCAAGCGCGGTGATAAACTCATTGCGCGCCTGTTGTTCCTCGCCGGTTGAGAGCAACAGGAAGCCGTAATCGTTGCGGATATTGGCATTGGCCGGCTCTTCGCGCACGGCCTGACTCAGCCATTGCTGCGCCTGTCTGACATCACCCTGATAAGCGGCGATCAGGCCAAGCCCATGCGCCGCGTTGCCTTCGATGCAACTGGAGAGCAAGTTGGTGTAGAGGGTTTGCGCTTTCGCTAGCTGGCCTGTTTTTCGGTAGGCGTTGGCTTGTAACGCTTGTTTGGTCACCAGGCTGCTGTCGATCTGCTCAAGCGTGGCCAGCGATGAGAAGTATTGACCACGCTGGAAAGCCTGCTTCGCCATCGAGATCTTCATGCCATCCTGTTTTGACAGCGATTCACCACACAGGCCTTTGGTGGTCTGGGGTGTTTGCTTCGCGACTGGCGCAGGGGTAACCGCACAAGCCGACAAGGTGATTGCCACAGCCGTAATCACGAATCCTTTCATTTAACCTCCAAATGCGGCGATGAGTGCCAGTGCGGCTGGGCCGCCCAGTACGATAAACAGGGCCGGAAACATAAATGCCATCATGGTGACAGAGATTTTTCCCGACATTTTGGTCACCTTTTCCTGTAAATCCGTTCGTTTGCGTTCCTGAAGAATTTTGGCCAGTGATTGGAATGAACTGCGCAAACCACCGCCGGTATCACCGGCTTGAGACATCATGGTCAGTAAATCCTGAAAACCGACCGACAAGCTGATGGTCGCCACGTCGTTGAACACAGTTTCGCGGCTCTGGCCGGCATCAATTCGCGCCAGAATCAGAGCGATCTCTTTATTGACCTCGGGCGTTAAGTCTTTGGCTTCGTTGTAATAGGCGCGCAGCAGGCTTTCTAACGACAACCCGACCTGCCACAAGATGGCCATCAGATGTACTGAGACCAGCATCTCTTCGTCGATTTTCTTGGCGCGTTTTCGCGCCTGAGCTTTGAGCCAGCGCAGGGTTAACCAAAAACCAGCCGCGAACAACAAGGTGACATACAAGAAGGTGTCGCCGAATGTGGGTGTTGTGATGACGAGCTGTCCGAACACCACCATCGCCAGGCTCATCCAGACAAAAGCAATTTTAAACAGACACATGATTTGCTGACGGCTGCTGATGTAGCCGGCCTGACGCATGGTGACCACCATGTCGGATAACTGGCTCTGGTGCTGTTGCTTCGAGCGTCCCCACCACTTTTGGCTGGTCTGGAGGATTTTTTCTTTTTGTACCGAGCTGGTGGAGGGGGCTCGGGCTTGGTTGAGGGTCAGTGCCAGATAGATGCAAACGACAGACAACCCCAGCACCAACATGGAGCCGCCCAACCAGTAGAATGTGATGTCACTGTACATACGCGCCTCCTACAAGCTGCGAAACATCCGCCAGATCATAAAAATCCCTGTGGCTTGCAACCCCAGTCCAAAGAGCAAGGCGTGCCGGCCACTGTCTGATTGCCACATGTTCACCAGTAGCTCCGGGTTCTGGCTCATCATGTAAATGCCGACCATGGTGGGGGCAATACCGATAACCCAGGCGGTAATGCGCGTTTCTCCGGTAATGGATTTGAGCTCCCGCTGACTGAGATCCTGCTGGCGCAGCAACTGAACCAGGCTGTCGAGCGGATCGGTGATGCTGCCGCCGAAACGAGCATTGATGTTGAAAATCGAACCCAGAAGGCGAAACGGCTTTACTCCGGTAATCACACTCTCTTTGTAGAACGCATCCTGTAGTTCAATACCGATGTTTTTGCGGTGGTTGACTCTGTCCAGCACCAGACTGAGTGGCTTCGAGGTGGTTTTGGCCGATTGCTCGACGGCTTTGGCGATACTCATGCCGACTTTGATACGCCGGTTAACCTGATCGATGAACGAAGGGAGTTGCTGAATAAGGCGACGTTTGATGTTGCTACGTCGCCACTGTGCCAGAGCAAACAGCACCAGCATGGTCAGCGCTGCGCCCAGCATGGCTCCCGGTAGGCCAAGCACGGTGTCGCTCAGATAGGTATTGGTCGCCAGCAGCAAAGCCAGTACCAGGTTTTTGGCTGGCGAGCGACTAAATCCTGCCCGTTGCCACCATTCGTTCAACTGTTCCTGATAATTGGTTTGCTTTTTCTTGCGCTTGGCAAGCGTTACCGGTTCGATACTTTGTTGTTTCACTAGCCATAAAAGTGCTGCCACGACCATACAAAGCAGCAGTGCTGACGCCAGTAACCAGATGTTCATAGCATGTCCTCCAGTTGCTGCAGGAGATGATCCGACAGGGAATTCATGCTGTTGAACTGCTTTCGGGCAGCGTCGTAGCGATAGAGTGGGGTGGTGGTAATGTGACTGCCTTTCACCTGATTCACTTCGACAATCTCGGTGATCAACCGTTTACCGCTTGGCAGACGGTTGACCTGAACGATCACATCCACCGCCGACGCCACCACTTTGCGAATGAAGTTTTCGCTCGAACTGAAGCCGGCCAGGGTCACCATCATTTCCAGTCGGATCAACGCATCGCTGGGTGAGTTGGCGTGCAGCGTACTCATTGAACCCAGATGACCGGTGTTCATCGCTTGCAACATGTCCAGTACTTCACCACTGCGGCTTTCCCCGAGAATGATTCGGTCTGGCCGCATCCGCAGCGCGTTCTTGAGCAGTTCACGCGCAGTGACTTCACCGCTGCCTTCTGAGTTTGGCGGACGAGTCTCCAGGCGCACCACGTGACCGTTTCGCAACTGTAATTCCGCCGCATCTTCGATAGTGACAACACGTTCGTGGTCGTGAATATATTGGCTGAGGATGTTCAGTAGCGTGGTTTTACCGGCTCCGGTCGCACCGCTGATTAGGATATTGAAGCGGGCTTTGACGCCCTGTTTCAGGAAGGTCATCATTTCATGACTCAGCGCGCCATGCTCAAGCAGGTAGTCTTCGGTTAAGGCGTCCTGTTTGAACTTACGCACCGATAAGCATGCACCATCCAGCGCCAAAGGCGGAATAATCGCGTTGATCCGGCTGCCATCAGGTAAGCGGGCATCGACCATGGGATTCGACTCATCGACGCGTCGGCCAAGAGGAGACAACATACGTCGAATCACCCGAATCACGTGTTCATCGTTGAGGAAGTGGTGGTTCACGCGTTCCAGCTGGCCGTTGCGTTCGACATAAACGCGCTTGGGACCGTTGATCAGAATATCGTCGACACTTGGGTCTTGCAGCAGAGATTCGATGGGCCCGAAGCCGATCATCTCATCCAGGATCTGTTTGGCCAGACTGTCAATTTCAACCGGAATGTCCAGTTTGTGGGTGTCCAGATATTGATGAATATACGAGGTCACGGGCAGCAAAATGTTGTCTTTTTCAACCGCTGCCATATCGAAAATGACGCCGTCATCCTCCATTCGCTCCAGAATAAACTGATGGAGATCCGCTTTCAGCTTGAGATCCAGCTCCTGATAGGCCGGCGGTATAGGTGAAGAAAACCAACTCATCCCTGCCATGGTGTTCTCCTTTACAAGCCTTCCGAGAAGCCGATGCCTGCAGGCAGTTCGTCCGGCTCCTGATTAAGAAAAATCAGTTCAAAAAAGTTGGGGTTATAGCGGCGGTAAACCTCTCCCGGTAACGGCGGGAGTTTGGCGTCTTTGGCCAGCGGTTTGACCAGATGCGGAGTAACGACCATCATCAGTTCTTTGTCGTTTTGCTCCAGGCGGCTGGAGCGAAAGAACGCGCCGAGAATCGGGATATCGCCTAAGCCAGGAAAACGGTCGGAGTTTTTCATGGTATTGCTGCTGATCAACCCACTGATCACAAAGCTTTCGCCGTTGCCTAGTTGTACGGTGGTGTCGGTGCGACGTACGCTGATGCCGGGCACGATAATACCGGCGGTGCTGACGCCCTGATTATAGTTCAACTCGCTGACTTCCGGTGCCACTTTGAGCAGAATACGTTCGTCTTCCAACACTGTCGGAGAGAGGTGGAGGCGAACACCAAACTCTTTGAAATCAATAGTGATGTCGCCTTCGTCTGAGCTCTTTGGATACGGAAATTCACCTCCAGCCAGAAAGGTCGCCGTGTGACCCGACATAGTCACTAAGCTGGGTTCGGCCAGCGTGTAAGCAAAACCGTTGGCGTTCAGAGCACTGATGGTGCCAAGAATGCCTTTGGAAGCGTCTCCAATAATCACGTTGAACGCATCTGAAAAGGGCAAAAAGCCGTTATTGGAAAACAGGGAGCCATCGCCAAAACCGTTGACTGACGAGCTGTTGCCTATCCCTATGGTGGTATTGCCGGTTTGTTTGCCGAAGAAGAAGCCGGCCTCTTTGAGAGCGGTTTTACTGATCTCGACGACTTTGATGTCGGTTTGGACCTGAATATTGGCCAATGCGACTGAACCCGGCGACACAGCGACGGTATGGCGCTCTGGTTCAGACTGCTTGCGATA
>NZ_WXWP01000216.1:0-18507 GCF_009904765.1 Vibrio sp. V39_P1S14PM300 | reverse complement strand
TATCACTTGGGACCAGATGCACACACATTGCCGTGAGCTGGCTGAAAAACAAATGCCGGCAGAGCAATGGAAAGGGATCTGGGCAGTCAGCCGTGGTGGTCTGGTTCCGGGGGCGATCCTGGCGCGCGAACTGGGCATCCGCCACGTCGATACGATCTGTATCTCCAGCTACGATCACGATCATCAACGTGACATGAGTGTTCTGAAAGCACCGGAAGGTGACGGTGAAGGCTATCTGATTGTGGAAGATCTGGTCGACAGCGGCGACACTGCTCGCAAGCTGCGTGAAATGTACCCGAAAGCGAAATTGATTGCAGTGTGCGCTAAGCCATCCGGTGCAGCACTGCTGGATGATTATGTTGTTGATATTGCTCAAGACACCTGGATTGAACAGCCGTGGGATATGGCGATTCAATACATTGAGCCGATCAACCGTAAACAGAAGTAAGCACGGTTAAAAAATAATATTTTGAAAAATGACCCTTTAATGGGTCATTTTTTTTATTACTATAACCTGAACAGAAGCAATAACCGGAAGATGTCATGTCAGAACCAACCAGCAAGAACCTCTCAGAAACGCTTTTTGTCAAACACAAACAAGCCAAAGAGACATCAGCACTGACGCAATATATGCCGAGCAGTCAGGTGGCGCTGGAGGAAAAGCAGCAGCAGGAGCAGCATTCCTGGTATCGCAACTTGCGCCGGCTGCAATGGGTCTGGCAGGGCATTGATCCAATAGAGATGGAAAGCGTGCTGGCGCGCATCGCGTCTTCCAAGCATTCGCGTACCCGGGATGAGTGGCTGGATACGGTGATGGGCTACCACGGCGGGAACTGGACGTATGAGTGGACCCGGCTTGGTATGCTGCATCAGAAAAGGGCCAACGATATGCAGGGTGAGAAAGCCGCTGATGAGCTGTTCTCGGCTTCGTTGTGCTTTAGCATCGCCGGTTATCCGCATCTGAAAAATGACAACCTGGCGTTGCAGGCGCAGGTGCTGGCCAACAGCGCTTATAACGATGCAGCGAAGAAAACTAAGTACGTCATCAAGCAGATTGAGGTACCGTATAAAAATAAACGCATCATCGCTAATCTGCACCTGTCGAACACCGAAAAGCCACAACCTGTGGTGATGGTCAGTGCCGGGCTGGACAGTTTACAGACCGACATGTGGCGTCTGTTTCGGGATCATTTTGCCAAGCGGGATATCGCGATGTTGACGGTTGATATGCCCTCCATCGGGCACAGCAGCCACTGGCCGTTGAGTGAAGATTCCTCCTGCCTCCATCAGGCCGTCTTAAATGAGTTACCTAAACTGCCTTGGGTCGATCATCGCCGCGTCGGACTCATTGGCTTCCGGTTTGGCGGCAATGCCATGGTGCGTCTGTCGTTTCTCGAACAAGAGAAAATCAAAGCGTGTGTCTCGCTGGGGGCACCGATTCACGATGTGTTGTCGTCACCGAATAAACTGAAAATGATGTCAAAAATGTATTTGGATGTGCTGGCTTCGCGCATGGGAAAATCGGCTGTCGACATCAACAGTCTGGCCGGCCAGATGATGGCTTGGTCGCTCAAAGTGCAAGGTTTTCTCTCCAGCCGAAAAACTAAGGTGCCGATTCTGGCGATGAGTATGGAGGGGGATCCTGTGTCTCCGCCATCGGACAACCAGTTGGTCGCGCTGTTTAGCGACTACGGTAAAGCGAAGAAAATCAGCAACAAGACAATTTCAAAAGGATATGAGCAATCCCTCGATTTGGCGATAAATTGGTTAGAGGATGAACTATTTAGATGACTTTCCAGCGGATTTAGTTAACAGTGAACTTATGGGTAGAAAATAACCATATGATTATTACCCAGTTTAAGGGCATTCTTAACATGAAAATGGAGAGTCACAATGTCAGAGAAGACAAGTCCTACTCATTATCGTTTGTTGACGGCACTGAAAGCAATTGGGCCTTATTTGCGCGAGGGACAATGCGCAGACGGCTTTTACCTGTTTGACTGTTTATCGGTCTGCGTGAATGACCAGAAATCCCCGGAAAAGCGCGAGTTTTGGGGCTGGTGGATGGAGTTAGAACAGGAAGAAAAAGGCTTTGCGGCCAAGTATCACATTGGACGTTATAACGTGGAAGGCGAGTGGGTAGTGACCGACCTGCCGCAACCGGCCATTCAAGATGTGAACAAAACTCAGGAAGAGTTTCACCTCAAGCTGGTTAACGCTCTGGATGACAAGTTTGGCCTCAGTGTCGAATTGCATGATGAATCGGTTGAATTCGTCTGATTTTCCCCATCTTCCCCTTCTGAAATACAAAAAGGTGCTTTTCTAGCACCTTTTCTGCTTGTTAATTCTGTGCTGGATTGCTAAAACAAAGCCTCTCGTACGTTTTTCATTTCAAAAGACATCATGACAACGAATCAACAAAGTGTAACCGCTCAGCAACCCAAAACGGTTGTCGTAAAACTTGGTACCAGTGTTCTGACTGGTGGCACGCTGGCGTTGGACAGAGCTCATATGGTAGAGCTGGTCCGTCAGTGTGCGGAGTTAAAAAAACAAGGCCACTCAGTGGTCATGGTATCGTCAGGTGCAATCGCAGCTGGCCGTGAGCATTTAGGTTACCCCGCACTGCCCAATTCGATGGCGAGCAAACAGTTGTTGGCGGCGGTGGGGCAGAGTCAGTTGATTCAGGTGTGGGAATCGTTGTTCGCCATTTACGGGCTGAAAATCGGTCAGATGCTGCTGACCCGCGCGGATCTGGAAGATCGGGAGCGTTTTCTCAATGCGCGCGACACTATCAATGCGCTGGTCGACAACGGCATTATTCCCGTGGTGAACGAAAACGACGCGGTGGCGACCAGTGAAATCAAAGTGGGCGACAACGACAACCTTTCAGCACTGGTCGGCATTCTCTGTGGTGCGGACAAACTGCTCCTGCTGACCGACCAGAAGGGCTTGTTTACGGCCGATCCGCGCAAAGATCCCGACGCTGAGCTGATCAAAGAAGTCAAAACCATCGACGCCACGCTGCGCAAAATTGCGGGCGGTTCCGGGACCACGCTGGGTACCGGCGGGATGGCGACCAAGCTGCAGGCGGCGGACATCGCGCGCCGCGCCGGGATTGAAGTCATCATTGCGGCCGGCAGTGCGCCAAACGTGATTTTTGACGCACTCAGTGATGAACCACACGGTACCCGTTTTCTGCCGTGCTCTGAGGCGCTGGAAAATCGTAAACGTTGGATCCTGGCCGGACCGGCGGCGGGCGGCGACATCTTTATCGATGACGGTGCGGTTAATGCCGTGGTCGGCAAGGGCAGCAGCCTGCTGGCCAAAGGGGTGGTAAAAGTCAGTGGTGAATTTGCTCGCGGCGAAGTGGCGCGCATTACCAATCGACACGGCGACTTGATCGCTCGGGGGATCACTAGCTACTCCAGTCGGGATCTGGCCAAAATTGCCGGTAAACACAGTAACGACATTCTTGCTATTCTGGGCTACGACTACGGCTCTGAAATCATTCACCGTGACGACATGGTAGTGATCACGGAATAACGCTTAAGAGGGAAAGCACGTGGATTTAATGAACATGGGCAAGGCGGCCAAAGAGGCTGCTTTCCACCTGGCGACCGCCTCGACGGCGCAGAAAAACAGAGCTCTGGCCATCATTGCCGATGAGCTGGAAGCCAACGCTGATACCATTCTGGCGGCCAATGACAAAGACATTCAACTCGGTCGTGAAGCTGGCCTGAGTGACGCATTGCTTGATCGCTTGCTGCTCAACTCAGAGCGCCTGCAGAGTATGGCCAACGATGTACGCAATGTGATTAGCCTCAATGACCCGGTGGGGAGCGAAATCGACAGCAAAGTGCTGGAAAACGGTATGTCGCTGTCACGTCGACGTGTCCCATTGGGAGTGGTCGGGGTGATTTACGAAGCGCGGCCGAATGTGACCATCGATATTGCGGCGCTGTGTCTGAAAACGGGGAATGCCAGCATTCTGCGCGGTGGCAAAGAAACTTTCTTCTCCAATATGGAGCTGGTGAAGGTGATTCAATCGGCGCTGGAAAAAGCGAAGCTTCCAGCGGCTGCCGTGCAATACATTGAAAAACCGGATAGAGAGCTGGTGACCCAGTTGCTCAAGCTGGATGATTATGTCGATATGATCATCCCTCGCGGCGGCGCTGGTTTGCATAAAATGTGTAAAGAAAACAGCACGATCCCTGTGATTATCGGCGGATTCGGCATCAGTCATATGTTTGTTGACGACAGTGCAGAGCTGGACAAATCACTGGCTGTGATTGAAAACGCGAAAGTACAGCGTCCGTCGGCGTGTAACGCGCTCGATACCTTGTTGGTGCATGAAAACGTGGCGGCACAACTGTTACCAAAGCTGGCGGCTCGCCTGGCTGGCCGTGTGACTTTCGTAGCGACACCTGAGGCTAAAGCACTGCTGGGGAGTGCCGCTGAAATGCGTGAGGCCGTGCACGGGGACTTCGATACGGAGTGGCTGAGTTACACCTTAGGGGTGAAGCTGGTGGCGGATGTACGGGAGGCGATCGAGCATATGCGACAGCACAATGCCAGTCATTCGGATGCGATCTTAACTAATAGCCTGAAAAATGCGGAGTTGTTTATTAACTCGGCGGGCTCGGCGGCGGTGTATGTTAATGCCTCGACCCGCTTTACCGATGGTGCACAGTTTGGACTGGGTGCGGAAGTGGCCGTCTCAACACAAAAACTGCACGCCCGTGGGCCGATGGGCTTGGAAGAGCTGACCAGTTACAAATGGGTAGGCGTGGCAGATTACCTGTCGCGTAGCTAGCAATTCTGGTGCAAAGTCACCGTAAAAAGGGGCGTTGACGCCCCTTTTTGTTTTCTTCACCGAAGCAATTCCGCTACACTACCAATCAATTACTTGGAGGTGATATGCATTGTCCTTTTTGCTCTGAGAACGACACTAAAGTGATCGATTCTCGTCTGGTGGCGGATGGTCATCAGGTCAGGCGTCGCCGTCAGTGTCTGGCGTGTGGTGAGCGCTTCACCACATTTGAGAGCGCCGAGTTGGTGATGCCGAAAGTGATCAAGTCGAACGGCAATCGTGAACCGTTCAATGAAGACAAAATGGTCGGTGGTATTCAGCGTGCGCTGGAGAAACGCCCGGTCAGTGCTGATTCGGTGGAACTGGCCATCAGTCAGATCAAATCCAAGCTGCGGGCAACCGGTGAACGCGAGGTACCGAGCGAAATGATTGGTAACCTGGTGATGGAGCAACTGCGTGAACTGGATAAAGTGGCCTATATCCGATTTGCGTCCGTATACCGTAGTTTTGAAGACATTAAAGAGTTTGGTGAAGAGATCGCCAGACTAGAAGATTGATGCACGCCATGCCGACTTTTACTCCTCTTGATTATCAAATGATGTCCCGTGCCATTCAACTGGCCAGACGGGGCGTCTACACCACGGCTCCCAATCCGAATGTCGGCTGTGTCATCGTGTGCGATGGCAACATTGTCGGTGAAGGCTTTCATTACCGTGCCGGCGAACCACACGCGGAAGTGCATGCACTCCGTATGGCGGGCGAGCGGGCTCGCGGCGCGGTGGCGTATGTTACGCTTGAGCCATGTTCGCACTATGGCCGAACTCCGCCCTGCGCCGAGGGGTTGATTCGGGCGGGTGTGAGCAAAGTGATTTGCGCCATGGAAGATCCGAACCCTAAAGTGGCCGGTCGAGGCATTACTATGCTGCGTGAAGCGGGGATCGAAGTCGCGGTGGGGTTACTGGAGCAAGATGCGCTGGCACTCAACCCTGCTTTTATTAAGCGGATGAAAACTGGCATGCCGTACGTGCAACTGAAAATGGCGGCCAGTCTCGATGGTCAAACGGCGCTGGCCAATGGTCAGAGCCAGTGGATCACGTCTGATGCCGCGCGTCAGGATGTCCAGAAATACCGTGCACAGGCCGGCGCGGTGCTTTCAACTAGCCGTACGGTAATTGACGATGACGCTTCTCTGAATGTGCGTTACGACGATCTTCCTGCTGGAGTAACGGCGCATTACGCACGCCAGGATGTACGCCAGCCTGTGCGGGTGATCCTCGATCGCCAGCAAAATCTGCTGCCAACACTTAAACTGTTTAATACGGCTGGAGAGGTCTTGGTTGTGTCTCCGCAAGGGGATGTCGCCACTAAGTTGGCTGAAGATGGTCACATTGATCTGGCGACGACACTGGCTATTTTAGCCAATGAGCATCACATTCATCACCTGTGGGTTGAAGCCGGCGCCACATTGGCGAGCGCGCTGCTCAAACAGCGTTTGGTGGATGAGCTGGTGATTTATCTCGCGCCAAAACTGATGGGCAGTGATGGACGAGGCCTGTTCGGCGCACTGGGACTGGACACGATGGACCAGGCGATCGAGCTGGATATTCAGGATGTACGCCCGGTAGGAAATGACCTTCGTATCGTGGCTAAGTTAAAACACAAAGATTAACGAATATGTTTACCGGAATTATTGAGGCGGTCGGTACCCTGACTGCCATCACCCCAAAAGGGGAAGACATCAGTGTGACGGTCGATGCCGGTCAACTGGACATGAGCGACGTGAAATTGGGTGACAGTATTGCCACCAATGGTGTTTGCCTGACGGTAACACACCTTGATGGACGCCGTTATACGGCAGACCTGTCGGTCGAGACGATGAACAAAACCGGCTTCACCGGCTACAAGGTTGGCGATACAGTCAACCTGGAAAAAGCCATGTTGCCAACCACGCGGTTTGGTGGCCATATTGTTTCAGGTCATGTGGATGGCGTGGGCGAGATTATTGAACGTCAGTTGGTTGGACGGGCAATCGAGTTGTGGGTCGCGATGCCGCAAGAGATTGCACGTTATGTGGCTGAAAAAGGGTCGGTGACGGTGGATGGCATCAGCCTGACGGTCAACGGCCTGCGTAAAAACGCATTCAAACTGACGATCGTACCGCACACCTCTCAGGAAACCACCATTGACCAGTTTCAGGTCGGACGCCGGGTGAATCTCGAGGTGGATGTGATGGCCCGATATATGGAGCGTCTGCTGCAGGGCGCTGATGAAAGCCAGGAGCCGCAGTCTCGCCTGACAATGGAATTCTTACAACAAAACGGCTTTGCCTAACTTGGCGGGCCGCCTGGCCGATGAATAGCCCAAAACAACAGGAATAAGATCATGCCGATTAGTACGCCACAGGAAATTATTGATGATATTCGTCAGGGGAAAATGGTGATCCTGATGGATGATGAAGATCGCGAAAACGAGGGCGATCTGATCATGGCTGCCGAGCACATTACGCCGGAAGCGATCAACTTCATGGCCACCCACGGACGCGGCCTGATCTGCCTGACCATGACCAAAGAACGTTGTTTGTCTCTCGGCTTGCCGCCGATGGTGCAGGACAATAATGCGCAGTACACCACCAATTTTACTGTCTCCATTGAAGCGGCAGAGGGCGTGACAACCGGCATTTCAGCGGCAGATCGTGCACGCACGGTTCAAGCGGCGGTGGCGAAAGAGGCCAAAGCATCGGATCTGGTTCAACCGGGCCATATTTTCCCGTTAGCGGCACAGGACGGTGGAGTACTGACCCGTGCAGGGCACACTGAAGCGGGGTGTGATCTGGCGCGTCTGGCGGGGCTGGAGCCTGCGTCCGTGATCGTTGAAATCCTCAATGATGATGGCACCATGGCACGCCGCCCGGATCTGGAAATTTTTGCCGATAAACACGGCATCAAACTCGGCACCATTGCGGATCTGATAGAGTATCGCAACAACACCGAAACCACGATAGAACGCGTTGCTCAGTGCAAGTTGCCGACCGAGTTTGGGGAATTTGAACTGGTGACTTATCGTGACACCATCGACAATCAGATCCACTACGCGTTGAAAAAAGGCAGCCTGGAAAATACGCCTTTGGTGCGCGTGCATCTGCAGGATACCTTTACTGATCTGCTGCGCAGTGATCGCAATGCTGAGCGCAGCTGGACGCTGGACAAAGCGATGAAACGCATTGGCCAGGAAGGTGGGGTTCTGGTGATCCTGGGGAATGAAGAATCGGCGGATCTGCTCATCCACCGGGTCAAAATGTTTGAAGCTCAGGACAACGGACAGGCTCCGACCATGGCGAAGAAACAGGGCACCTCTCGCCGTGTGGGGGTTGGGTCGCAAATTCTGGCTGACCTGGGCGTGCACGATATGCGTCTCCTGTCGTCCAGCAATAAGAAGTACCATGCGTTGGGGGGATTTGGCCTTAACGTTGCTGAATACGTGTGCGAATAGTCCCGCTTCTGACCTGACAGACAGAGACAGTCACACAGCCCGCGATGCGGGCTGTGTTTTTTTCTGCTGGGGCTGATGAAGAAAGCGTTACTCGGTGCTGTGCCTACTCAGAAGGTGGAGCCGACGTGGCAAATTTCCATTAGATATTGCTCACAAATCTATGCTAGAATCCGGCGATTCTCACTTGATGAACAAAGTTAAAGGAAAGCTTATGAAAGTGATCGAAGGTGGTTTCCCTGCACCAAATGCAAAAGTTGCGATTGTGATTTCTCGTTTCAACAGTTTCATTAACGAAAGCCTGTTGTCTGGTGCTATCGACACTTTAAAGCGTCACGGCCAAGTGAGCGACGAAAACATCACAGTAGTACGCTGCCCGGGTGCGGTCGAGCTACCACTGGTTGCACAACGTGTTGCAAAAACCGGTAAATTTGATGCTATCGTTTCGCTGGGTTCTGTAATTCGTGGTGGCACACCACACTTTGACTATGTTTGCAGTGAAATGAATAAAGGTCTGGCGCAAGTGTCTATGGAGTTTAGCATTCCTGTGGCATTTGGTGTTTTGACCGTTGATACTATCGATCAAGCTATTGAACGCGCAGGAACCAAGGCTGGTAACAAAGGTGCAGAGGCTGCACTGAGCGCACTTGAGATGATTAACGTTCTGTCTGAAATTGATTCCTAATGGGGGCCAGTGTGAAACCAGCCGCACGTCGTAATGCACGTCAATTTGCGCTACAAGCTATCTACTCATGGCAAATTACCAATGAGAACGTAGCAACTATCGAAGAACAATTCCTTTCTGGTGGCAAATATGATGAAGAAGAACATCATGCCGCTGAGCCTGCTCTGGCTGCACCAGAAACTGACGTTGCTTACTTCCGTGATCTTCTGACCGGTGTGGTACTGAGCCACAAAGAGCTGGACAGCAAGATCCGCCCATACACGTCCCGTCCGATGCAGGACTTGGACATGATGGAGCTGGCGCTGCTGCGTCTGGCGATGTACGAAATGACCCGTCGTGAAGATGTACCTTACAAAGTGGTGATCAACGAAGCGATCGAACTGGCTAAAGTGTTCGCCGCAGAAGACAGCCATAAGTTTGTCAACGGTGTGCTGGACAAAGCCGCACCGCATGTACGTAAGAAATAAACGTTTTCTGTAAATAAAAAGGTCAGCACACGCTGGCCTTTTTTGTGATAATTAACTCATGCTGACCATGACGGGTCGGCATGCCAATCAGTCATAAGGAACCAGGACCTGCCAATGTCTGGGGAATTTAACCTTATCGAAAAATACTTTGTGGGACGCCAGTCGCAGCGCAAAGATGTGCTATTGGCGGCCGGCGATGATTGTGCACTGGTTCAGCCGCCGGACAATGTGGCGCTGGCCATCAGCACCGATACGCTGGTGGAAGGCACTCACTTTCTGAAATCAGCCAACCCGGGTTGGGTGGCGCACAAAGCGCTGGCTTCCAACATCAGTGATTTGGCCGCCATGGGGGCCACGCCTGCATGGGTCTCATTCGCTCTGACCATGCCGCAGGCAGACGAAGCTTGGCTGGCTCCTTTTTGTGACGCCTTTTTCCAGCTTGCCGACTATTTTGGTATTCAGCTAATCGGCGGGGATACCACCAAGGGGCCGTTGTGTCTGACCTTGACGGTGCAAGGGTTCGTCCCGAAAGAGCGTGCCCTGACTCGCCACACTGCTCAGGTTGGCGACTGGATATACGTGACCGGTGATCTCGGTGATAGCCGCGCCGGACTGGATGTGATTCTGGATGCGAACAAACGGTCTTTGCCGTTTGCCGATAAACTGGAAGAGCGCCATTTTATCTCCACACCTCGGGTGTTGGCCGGGCAGGCTCTGTTGAATATTGCCAGCGCGGCTATCGATATATCAGATGGTCTGATTGCCGATCTGGGCCACATTCTGCAACGTTCATCGGTCGGTGCCAGTATTGATGTGGCGGAATTGCCATTGTCGGCGGAACTGTTGCAGTTTCTCGGTGATACCACCCAAGCGCAGCAATACGCGCTGACCAGTGGGGAAGAGTACGAGCTGTGTTTCACCGTCCCGCAAGAGTACCGGGGCACGTTGGACAGTGCGTTGGCGCACTGTGGTACGAAAATCACCTGTATCGGCCAGATTCGCCCGGCCGGTACGTTCGAGTTACATCAGGGCGGCAAGCCGGTAGAATGGCAACTGCACGGTTTTGACCACTTTAAGGCAGGAAAATGACCAATCCACTTTCTTTGATTTCTTTGAAAAATCCCTGGCACCTGCTCGCCACCGGATTTGGCAGCGGATTGTCTCCGATTGTCCCGGGCACCATGGGGACACTGGCGGCGGTGCCGTTTTTCCTGTTGCTGGCGCAGCTGCCTTTGCCGTTGTACATCATTGCGGTACTGGCGTCGTGTCTGATTGGGATCAAAATCTGCCAGGTCACGTCCGACGACATGGGAGTGCATGATCACGGCTCGATTGTTTGGGATGAATTTTCCGGCTTCTGGATCACCATGCTGGTGGTGCCCTGGTTTCAGATCCCGCTCAGCGATTGGAAATGGTTGTTAACAGGATTTGTGTTGTTCCGAATTTTCGACATGATCAAGCCCTGGCCGATCAGTTGGCTGGACAAAACCGTCCACGGTGGCTTCGGGATTATGCTGGACGACATTGTTGCCGGGATCATGGCTGGGATTGCATTGTATCTGGTTGGGCACTTTGCGGGGTGGCTGAGTTGAAAGCTTAGCTGTCCGTGTTCTAGAAAAGAAAGGCTCCGAATGGAGCCTTTTGTGTTTATTTCAGTTTGTCTAAATCAGCTTCAATCTCAGCGATCTTGCTGGCCACTACTTTTTCCAGATGTTTGAGATCCGACAGGATCTTCTGCTTAATATCTGTTTCAGTGTGTTTTTCCGGCTTGGTCAGTTTGTTCAGCTCATCGATAACCAGAGTCAGGTTTCGGTTGATCTCAGTGACTTCCTTGTATTGATGGCTGCCGCTGTCGACCAAGACGTTTTTCACCTGTCGCGGATACTTGAACTTGACACTCTTCGCAAACAGTTCGCCTTTCTGCTTACGAAAATAGATCTTCAGTACGTCTTTGTGCGCTTCCTGGCGTAGAGAGTAGCGCTCTATCTGTTTAGGATCCTGGATGCCTAAGCCGGTGAGGTTTGGATACATAAGTGACCTCTTAATGTTTGTCTCTGAAACAGTACCACCTTCCTACTGTAGCAGTCTAAAAATGTGTCAGATAGCTGATATTTAAACCAAATGCCTAACTTGTGGGCGAGATCGCTAGTTCGGTGCCAGCTCAGCCACATTGTCGATGAGTGATGCCCGCAGGGCTTGCTCTTCGTCTTCGCTCAGGCGGCCGCCATTGTGACTGGTGAGAATAAATAAATCCTCGGCTCGTTCGCCAATGGTGGTGATTTTCGCCGCATGCAGGTTGATGCCAAGATCCGCAAACGTCGCCCCAACGGTGGCCAGCAGGCCGGGAGTATCCAGAGCAACAAATTCCATCAGGGTGCGTTTTTTGCTCTTGGTTGGCAGAAAATCCACCTGAGTGCGGACTTTAAAATGCTTGAGCTGACGCGGTACCCGGCGCGGCCGGATTTTAACCGGACGGCTGTCTTGCAGCACGTGTGTCAGGTGCTTAATGATGGCATTGTGGCGATTTTCCTCCACCGCATTACCGAATTGATCGAGCACCATAAAGGTATCCAGCACGTAACCGTCTTTGCTGGTCATGACCTGTGCATCGTGGACATTGAAGTTACGTCGGTCAAGCTCGGCCACTACAGTAGCGAACAGCGCATGTTGGTCTTTGCTGTAGACAAACACTTCGGTGCCTCCACGGGTGGCTTTTTTGCTCACCAGAATCAAGGGCTGATCCGGATCGTCATGGCGCAGCAGGTGGGTGCAGTGCCAGGCGATTTGTTTGTGAGTGTGACGTAAGAAGTAGTCGGCTTTAAAACGTTGCCATAGCAGCTCGATCTCCCGTGCGGCAAAGCCTTCTTTGCGCAGCAGCGCCGACGCCAATTGCTGGTTGTGACGAATGCGATCACGGACGTCGACCGGATTTTCCAGCCCGCGGCGCAGCGCACGTTGGGTTGAATAAAACAGCTCAGCCAGTAGGGTGCGTTTCCAACTGTTCCACAACTCCGGGTTGGTGGCGCAGATATCGGCCACGGTCAGACACACCAGGTACTCCAGGTATTCCTCGTCGCGGACCGTTTTCGCAAACTCGGCTATCACGTCCGGATCGTAGATGTCACGACGCTGCGCCGTGACGGACATCAACAGGTGATTGAGCACCAGCCACGACACCAGTTTGGCTTCGGGTTTGGACAGGCCATGTTCGATACAGAAACTGTAGGCCTCTTCTGCGCCGATTTCGGAATGATCCCCGCCGCGGCCTTTGCCGATGTCATGGAAAATCGCGGCCAGAATCAGCAACTCTTTTTTCTGCAGCCGAGGGTAGACCTCACAGCAGATCGGGTGTTTGTCGTGATTACTGGCGTAGCTAAAGGTATTGATGTGTTTGAGCAGACGGATGCTGTGTTCGTCGACGGTGTAAACGTGGAACAGATCAAATTGCATCTGGCCGACAATCTGGCTCCACTGTGGCAGGTAAGCGGCCAGTACTCCGAGTTTGTGCATCAGGCTGAAGGCTTTATGCAATGCGTTAGGGTGGCGGCACAGCTCCATGAACTTTTCCCGAGCCTCCGGGATGGTGTGGAGAAACTTGTTCAGGCGACGGCGGGCGGTGCGCAATTGACGTAGCGTCGGCGGAGCGACGCCTTCGATGCTTGAATCGTTAGCAATATGGATAAACATGTCCAGAATGGTTTCTGGCCGAGCCTGAAACAGCGCCGGTTTGCGCGCTTCTATCAGCGGCCCGCGACGCTGAAAATCATCACTGAGGATTTGCGGTGGTGCCTCAATGCCGTTTTCTAAGATGGCCTGGTCGAAAATCTTGAGCAGCATTTTGTTGAGTTCTGCCACCCGGCGCAGCGTGCGATAGAACTCTTTCATCATCATCTCAACTCCGCGGTTGCCGTCGCCGACAAAACCGAGGTGTTCAGCCACTTTGACCTGATGGGCGAACGTCAACCGGTTGTCGTAGCGTTTGAGTTCTATGTGCAGCGCAAAGCGCACCCGCCAGAGAAAGTCCTGACACTCGACCAGTTCACGGTATTCGGCGTCGGTCAGAAAACCAAAGCGGCTCATCTCAAACAGAGAAGTGGCGCCGAAGTGGCGGCGGGCAATCCAGCCCAGGGTGTGAATATCGCGCAGCCCGCCCGGTGTCGACTTGATGTCCGGTTCCAGATTGTAGGTTGTGTCGTGGTAGCGGGCGTGGCGTTCGCGCTGCTCTTGTACTTTCGCTTTGTAGAAGGTCTCACTCGGCCAGAACGATTCAGAATGAATAACCATCTTGAGCTGATGAAACGTATCTTCACAACCACACAGCAGGCGCGCTTCCTGTAAATTGGTGGCCACGGTCAGATCGCGACGACCGATGTCGGCACACTCGTCCACGGAGCGCACGGCATGGCCGACTTCCAGCCGTAAGTCCCACAGTAAGGTAATGAACTCACTGACTTTAGTGCCCATCGATTCCGGTAACGGCTTGCGTGATACCACCAGAATATCGATGTCTGATAAGGGGTGCAGTTCGCCTCGGCCATAACCGCCCACCGCCACCAGACTGATGTTGGGCAGAGCGTCAAAGCCAAAGTGTTGCCACAAACGGAACAGCAGCAGGTCAATGTACTCTGCCCGGCCGAGGACCAAGTCGGTCACCGGATGATGTTTGAGGAATTCCTTCTTCTGATACTCGGCAAACAGGTCCAGCTGATTTTTCAGTTCACTGACGCTGAGTTGTTGTTCAGAAAAAGTCAGAGGTGATTGGTAAGGCATACGCGGCAATCCATGCGGTTAACTCCATAATCATTCAATTTATCAAAACGGAGCCAATAAAAAAATATCCCCGCAGGGCGGGGATATTCAAAAGGAGTTCACAAGGCTTACAGGTTGTTCATATGACGCGGGATGGTGTCATCGCTACGCAGGGTCATCACCTCACAACCTTCTTTCGTGACGACAATCGTGTGTTCGTATTGCGCCGATTTTTTGCCGTCGCCGGTGTACACCGTCCAGTCGTCCGCGGCGTCGACGCTTACGCCAAATTTGCCCGCGTTAATCATCGGCTCGATGGTGAAACACATGCCTTCTTTCAGTACACGGCGGTCGCTGTTCTTGTAATGCACCACCTGCGGTTCTTCATGGAATTCATTGCCGATGCCATGACCACAAAAATCTCTCACGATAGAAAACTTATTGCGTGGGTTCTTTTTGTTGTTGTCTTTGATGTATTTCTCGATGGCGCTGCCGATGTCACCAACCGTCGAGCCAGGTTTGACGGTGCGCATACCGACGTAGAGCGCTTCCTTCGTCACCATACACAGGCGTTTGTCTGCCGGTGACACCTCGCCCACCAGGAACATTTTAGAGGTATCTCCGTGGTAGCCTTCCGGGCGTGCGCTCAGATCGGCCTTTTCATCATTGGGCACGATCACGGTAATATCGACGTTGATAATGTCGCCGTTTTTCAGTACCGCTGGCTTTACCTGACCATTGCTGCCCACTTCGTCTTGTGTGGCAGGGATACCGTGACACACGATGTGGTTGATCGATGTACAGATAGATTTCGGGAAGCCGTGGTAGTTCAGCGGTGCTGAGTATGCGCCTCGCTCCAGAGCGTAGTCGTGACAGATCTGATTCAGTTCCTCTGTCGTTACACCCTCTTTAATGTGAGGTTCAATCATTTCAAGAACGTCGGCAGCCAGTTTTCCGGCGATGCGCATACGCTCGATTTCTTCAGCAGTTTTGATCTTGATAGACATCGACTTCTCTCTGTTTATTCTGGAGCACAGAATGTGCTTGTGGTCGCATTCTAACAGGATGTGTTGAGAATGTGTATTTGTCTTATTTCTGTCGTGGCGCTTGAGTGGTTTGAAGGCGAGTTACGGCGCGTCTGCCAGCCTGGTAACGGGCAATTTTTTCTGGTCAAGAGTGGCGGTTTTGTGATATAAAGCGCGCCGGAAACTTGGTTCGTTTTCTTCGAAAGGCGAAGCGGATTACGTTTCCGACTATACTTTTATCTTTAAATCACACACATTCCGACACATGTTCCGGGGTGCCCGTCTGATAGACAGGGTCGGATTCATGGGGGATGTGGAGGCCTAACCCCATAGAGGATTTTAAAATGGCAACTGTATCAATGCGCGATATGCTGAAAGCTGGTGTTCACTTCGGTCACCAGACTCGTTACTGGAACCCAAAAATGAAGCCATTCATCTTTGGTGCTCGTAACAAGGTTCACATCATCAACCTAGAAAAAACTGTACCGATGTTCAACGACGCTCTGGCTGAGCTGGCTAAAATCGGCGAGAAAAAAGGTAAAGTTCTTTTCGTAGGTACTAAGCGCGCTGCATCTGAAGCTGTTAAAGAAGCTGCTATCGCAAGCAACCAGTTCTACGTAAACAACCGCTGGTTGGGCGGCATGCTGACTAACTACAAAACTGTTCGTCAGTCTATCAAGCGTCTGAAAGAGCTTGAGACTCAATCTCAAGACGGTACTTTCGACAAGCTGACCAAGAAAGAAGCTCTGATGCGTACTCGCGAAATGGAGAAGCTAGAGAAATCTCTTGGTGGTATCAAAGACATGGGCGGCCTACCAGACGCTCTGTTCGTAATCGACGCTGATCACGAGCACATCGCAGTTAAAGAAGCGAACAACCTAGGTATTCCAGTATTTGCTGTTGTTGATACCAACTCTAACCCAGATGGTGTTGACTACGTTATCCCAGGTAACGACGACGCGATCCGTGCGGTACAGCTATACCTGAACGCTGCAGCTCAAGCTGTGTCTGAAGGTCGTAACCAAGACGTTGCAGCAGCTGCTGAAAAAGACGGTTTCGTAGAAGCTGAATAATAGCGGCTCTGTGTCACACTTAGTTTTATGTGAAACCAAGTTGTCGCATAAACTAAGTTATAGTTAGCATCAGGGGCCGACAATGTAGGCCCCTGATTTTTACCATATCCAGAATCAACTGAGGAATAGAGAATGGCTGTTACTGCTGCTCTAGTTAAAGAACTGCGCGAACGTACTGGCGCAGGCATGATGGAATGTAAGAAAGCGCTTGTTGAAACCGACGGCGACATCGAACTAGCAATCGAAAACATGCGTAAATCAGGCGCTGCTAAAGCTGCTAAGAAAGCAGGTAACCTAGCAGCTGAAGGCGCGATCATCATCAAAGACGCTGATGGCGTTGCCGTTCTTCTTGAAGTTAACTGCCAAACTGACTTCGTTGCTAAAGATGCTAACTTCGCTGCATTCGCTGAGAAAGTTGCAGTTGACGCGCTGGCTTCTAAAGCTTCTGTTGAAGAACTACAAGCGAAATTCGAAGAAGAGCGTGTTGCTCTGGTCGCTAAGATCGGTGAAAACATCACTATTCGTCGCGTACAATACGTTCAAGGCGCAGCTATCGCTTCGTACCGTCACGGTGAGAAAATCGGTGTAGTTGTTGCTGGTGAAGGCGATGCTGAGACTCTGAAGCACGTAGCTATGCACGTTGCTGCTTCTCGTCCAGAGTACCTGAACCCTGAAGACGTACCTGCTGACGTAGTAGAAAAAGAAAAAGCGGTTCAAGTTGAAATCGCGATGAACGAAGGTAAACCTGCAGAGATCGCAGAGAAGATGGTTGTTGGCCGTATGAAGAAATTCACTGGCGAAATCTCTCTGACTGGTCAGCCATTCGTTATGGAACCTAAGAAATCTGTTGGCGAAATCCTGAAAGAGAAAGGCGCTACTGTTTCTGCATTCGTTCGCCTGGAAGTAGGTGAAGGTATCGAGAAACAAGAAGGCCTGAGCTTCGCTGAAGAAGTCGCACTGGCGCAGAAAGGTTAATCCTTAGCGACGTGCACAATAAAAAGACCGTGGCCATGGCTGCGGTCTTTTTATGAGTAGCGGCCGATTTGCCGTGATGGATGCAGGTTAAGTGAGCCTTCATCCATGACTGTTAATCAATAACTCTCTTTTTTGGAAGGTAAACTCCATGACTACGAACCCTAAACCGGCATATCAACGAATTCTGTTAAAACTGAGTGGTGAAGCGCTGCAAGGCAATGAAGGTTTTGGTATTGATCCTGCGGTACTGGACCGTATGGCGCAAGAGGTCAAAGAACTGGTTGAACTGGGTGTTCAGGTGGGCGTGGTTATCGGTGGTGGTAACCTGTTCCGCGGTGCAGGTCTGGCGGAAGCGGGTATGAACCGTGTTGTGGGTGACCACATGGGGATGCTGGCAACGGTAATGAACGGCTTGGCGATGCGTGATGCCTTGCACCGTGCTTACGTGAACGCACGTGTAATGTCGGCAATTCCACTGCAAGGTGTGTGTGACGACTACAATTGGGCAGATGCCATCCGTGAACTGCGTCAGGGCCGCGTGGTGATTTTCTCGGCAGGTACCGGCAACCCATTCTTTACAACCGATTCTGCGGCGTGTCTGCGTGGTATTGAAATTGAAGCCGATGTGGTGCTTAAAGCGACCAAAGTCGATGGCGTATTTAGCGCAGACCCGGTAGCAAACCCGGACGCAGAACTGTATGATAAGTTGTCTTACAACGCTGTTCTGGAAAAAGAACTGAAAGTGATGGATTTGGCAGCGTTCACACTGGCTCGTGACCACAAAATGCCAATCCGTGTATTCAACATGAATAAACCAGGCGCCCTACGTCGCGTGGTGATGGGCGAAGCAGAAGGCACGCTGATCAGCGTCGCTGAATAACAGACTCAATTGCCATCGACACTCTCAGGTCGATGGCGTTGCCTTTTGCTTAAACCCTATTAGGCTTTCTTTTAGAAAGAAGACATATCTAAGGTGAAACTGTGATTAACGAAATCAAAAAAAGCGCTCAGGAGCGCATGGACAAAAGCGTTGAAGCGCTAAAAAATAACCTTTCTAAAATTCGTACCGGTCGTGCTCACCCAAGCCTGCTATCAGGTATCAATGTGGAGTATTACGGTGCACCAACTCCTCTGAACCAGGTTGCAAACGTAGTTGCTGAAGATGCACATACTCTGGCTATCACGGTTTTCGATAAAGAACTGACACCTAAGATTGAAAAAGCGATCATGCAGTCTG
>NZ_WXWP01000379.1:0-18533 GCF_009904765.1 Vibrio sp. V39_P1S14PM300 | reverse complement strand
ATCATCAACTGGATATTGCCCGCTAAATATCGTGTGTTTTCTCTGTCCATCGGACTTTTTGTTTAAGACGCCCATAGAGGCGTCTTTTTGCTGTCGCAAAATGTTCATCAGCCAACAATTTTTTTCTTCTTTGATTGCGCATATCGTTTAAATATCTATGATACTAATTTCTCAGTGTGGTTATTCATTTTTTCGGGGAATATTGCACCAGGCTGAAAATCGGGAGACACTCCCACCCGCATCGTAAGGTGCGATTAAATAAAAACATAAACGACAAACGGAGTTAGTAGTGAAAAAAGTACTACTTGCCTCAGCGGTTATTGCCGCAGGCGCAGCTGGCTATATCTATTATGACCAAACAGAACAACAGGCATCAGGTTCTCTAATCAGCAATATTCCGGCTGACTCACCTTTTGTGACCCTCCAGACTGAAGCGTACGATCAGTATGAATACCTGAATGCATACGGTTATTCTCAAACTGACCTGATGGCTTTGATGGAAACGGGTCAAGACTTGACGCCGATGCAAACTTTCCTGGTTTCTTTTCTGGATGGTTACCTGAAAAGCGCAACTTCTGCTGAATCTATTAAACAGTACCTGGGTACGCCGGAAAAGGTCAGCCCGGTGTTTTACACCTTGGGTATGGTGCCGGTTTACAAAGTACAACTGGAAGATCCGGCCGCGTTCTGGAAAACCGTGGACGCAAAAGAGCAGGAAAGTGGTGTGACGCACACGCTGAAGAAGCTGGACAACATTGAATATCGCAGCTATGAGCTGGCAACCAAAGACCTGGACGGTTTGGATGCAAATCTGATCGTTGCGGTGAATGACAATGTGCTCACCCTGACGATTGAGCTGCCAATCCTGGATGCAGAGAGCCCGCTCAAGTTGGCTCTGGGTCTGGAAGCGCCAAAAGCTTCACTGGCAGACAGTGGTAAAATTGAAGCGCTACAAAGCAAATATGGCGATAACTATAACGCCTTTATGTACATCGACAACGCTGAGATCATTAAAGGTGTGACCACAACCGATGGCAACCGTCTTGCGCGCCAGGTGGGTGTGATCGATCAGAAAGAACCAGAGCCGGCACTGTCCGTGTTGCGTTCACCAATTTGTCAGTCTGAGTTGGCAACCATTGCGTCAAACTGGCCAAGAGAAGTGCTGGTGGTTGACTACAACACAGCGAATGACGAGCTTCAGATGAAAGGCAGCTTTGTGCTGGAATCTGGTAACAAAGTGATTCTGGACGCGCTTAAGTCTATTCAGGGTTTCGTGCCAGCAGCAAACGCCAAAGGCGAAAGCATGTTCAGCGCGGCGTTGGGTGTGGATGTCACGACATTGGCTCCGGCCGTTGCGACGATCTGGAAGGATCTTAAGCAGCCTCAGTATTCCTGTGCACTGCTGAATGAAATGCAGCAGAACATGGGCGCAGACAACCCGGCAGCGATGCTGAGCATGGCTGCCGGTATGCTAAACGGTCTGAAAGGCATCAGCGTCGAGATGTTTGATGTGATGCCTGCCGATAAACCAGAATACGGCCAGCAATTTGATCGTCTGGATGGCATGTTGTCATTCTCTGCAACTAACCCGAACATGCTCCTGCAATCGCTGACCATGTTTGTCCCTCAACTGGCTCAACTGAGCATTCAGCCGGATGGCAAGCCAGTGGATGTCACTCCTTTGATTGAACCTCAGACAGGCATTGGTGCGAAATTCTATGCGCAGTTGAACGGCAATCACTTTGCGCTGTACACCGGTGATAAAGGTAAATCGGCGGCAGACAAACTGATGGCTGAACCACTTAGCTCGAACGGCATCATGAAGTTCTCGATGGATTTCAACCGTTTACTTGAAGTGATGGAAAAAGCAGCAGAGTTGCAAGGCGAAGAGCTGACACCAGAAATGGTTGAGACGCTGGCGAGCCAACCATCAGGCACTATCTCTCTGGACGTGAAAGATCACGGCATCATGATGAACTTTGACTACGTTGCGAACATGAAAGCGCGCAAACTGGCCAAAGAGCAACAAGCTGCAAACTAAGATACTCAAATTGCCGCTGCTTTTGGCAGCGGCTTAATAGAAGATAAACAGCTCTTCGGTATCAAACAGTTTAAAAAAGGTGAGTGTTTGCATGGCAGATCTCCCCGACCAATATTCTAAGGCGCCATGTGCGCCTTTTTTATGCTCCAAACAGCGTGGTATGCGGCTGGGACGCCACAATCAAGATGGTTGTCGACGCCTGACTCATAGATAAGATTAGTTCTGAATTGGCCGGGTGGAAAATCGATTGTGATGATTGATTTGATAGCTATTGTCTATCTGGTGATAGGTACCCAGGTGTTGGGAGAAAGGGAGGGGGGCGATAAAACCGAAGTAAGGCGCAGAAAAACCGCCAGCGTGATACTGGCGGTGTCAAGGGTTAGGCGTATTGCGCTTCCAGTTGCTGCGCTTTTTGGCTGGCAGGATGCTCGGCCAAAGTGGCGGCGTAGCGCTGAATGTTCGGGTAACGTGCGAGCAAACCAAACTGGGCAGTGACGTCGACGATAAATGACATCATGATATCGGCGCCGCTGAGCTTTTCGCCGACCAGGTACTGTTTGCCCTCCAGACGCTGGTCAAAGTAGCTGAGGATCTTGTCGGCTTCACTATCGGCGTAGCCTTGCAAAAAGTTAGTCGGTGCACCGTCTTTGGCAACGAACAGTTTGAGCAGCAGCGGCAACATGGCGGAACTCTCAGCAAAGTGGAGCCACTGCAGATAATCGCGGTAAGCCGCAGTCCCACGTTTCGGAGCCAGTACATCTGCGGCGTAGGTGTCGATCAGGATCTCTGTGATGGCTCCGGACTCGGCAATCACTTCGCCGTTCATTTCGATCACGGGCGATTTCCCCAGCGGATGAACCGATGTTAGCTCAGGCGGTGCCAGAAAGGTCACGCTGTCTCGGTGGTAGGGGGTGATCTGATAGTCCAGTCCCAGTTCTTCCAGTAACCAGATAATGCGTTTTGAGCGAGACTGGTTTAGATGGTGAAGTGTAATCATCCTCAGGTCCTTAAATTGGTTGGTTAGTTTGAATCACCAGCTTGCCGAAGTTCTTACCTTCCAGCAGGCCAATAAAGGCGTCGGGAGCGTTTTCCAGGCCATCCACCAGGTGTTCACGATACTGAATTTTGCCTTCGGCCAACCATCGGTTCATGTCTTCGGCAAACTCACCATAACGGTGGGCATAATCATCAAAGATGATGAACCCTTGAACTTTGATGCGCTTAACCAGTAGTTGCCCCATTAACATGGACAGACGATCCGGCCCCTCAAGCAGCGTCGTCGCATTGTATTGTGAGACCAGGCCGCACAGGGGAATGCGTGCGCCAGTATTCAGTAGCGGCATGACTGCATCAAACACTTTGCCACCGACATTTTCAAAGTATATGTCGATGCCGTTGTCGCAGGCCTGAGCCAGGCGCTGGGCGAAATTTTCCTCTTTGTGATCGAGGCAGTCGTCAAACCCCAGTACGTCTTTCGCGTAACGACATTTTTCTTCGCCACCAGCAATGCCGATCACGCGGCAACCTTTTAGTTTACCAATTTGTCCCACGGTCGCACCGACAGGGCCGGTGGCAGCTGCCACGACAAGGGTTTCGCCCGCTTTTGGTTGGCCGATATCTAAAAGGCCCATGTACGCGGTAAAGCCAGGCATGCCCATCACTCCCAAAGCATAAGAAGGGTTTACGGGATTTGTCCCCAGTTTGATCAGTCCTTCGCCATTGGAAAGTGCGTAATCCTGCCAACCGGTGTAAGCCAGTACCCATTCACCGGCGCCGAAATCGGGATGGTGCGAGGTTTCAACCTGACACACAGTGCCGCCGACCATCACGTCGTTCAATGCGACGGGATCGGCGTACGATTTCGCGTCGCTCATTCGTCCGCGCATATACGGGTCGAGTGACAGATAGACACTGCGTAGCAAGATTTCGCCGGCTGCAGGGGTAGGTTTACTGGTTTCTTCCAAACGGAAGTTGTTTGTTGTTGGTGCGCCGTGAGGGCGAGATGCTAAGACAATGCGGCGGTTTAGAGGCTGAGACATAAGTAATTCCTTGTATTAGACCAGTCGTCTAGTGTTGGTTTGTAAAAAATCCCGAGCCGAATCGGGACGGGATTATAACGTGTGCCTAAATTAAGGCTGAAGCAGTTGCCGAGTGCTGATTAGGCTCTGTTTCAGACCAGATTGATCCTGATAAAGCTTATTCAGCAGACTGGCGCCAATCCAGGTTTGATAAAGCTGGCGCGCCGTGAGCTTGCTGTCGCAGCGACGTACCGAATCATCCTGAATGCCTTGCTCAATACACTCAGCCAAGGCTGCGATGATGCGTTCGGCGCCATCTAACAACGCAAGGCGCATGCTGTCTGACAAATCTGACACTTCACCACTGAGCTTGACGACCAGGCAACGGTTGGCGTTGCAGGTGCCGTTTTCTGTATCAGCCCAGCGTTCAAAATAGTGGGTCAGGCGTTGATAACCATTCTGCTTTGGTGCATTGAACAGCACCTCGATGCGTGATAAATAGTGTTCGAAATACGCTTGGATTAACGCTTCGCCAAAGTGTTCTTTGGACTTGAAGTAGTGATAGAAAGAGCCTTTCGGTACGTCGGCACATTTCAAAAGTTCGGCCAAACCGACGCGGGTAAAGCCTTTAGTTACCACCAACTCATAGCCGATATCGAGAATGTGCTGGCGGGTATCGTGTGTTTTTGTATTCATGGGCGCTACTATAAACCGGACTAGACCAGTCGTCTAGTCCGGTTTTTGGTTCGCGGTACTGAACTCTTTGCGCGTAATGCGTACTTTAGTGACGCGGTTTTGCTCGACGCCTTCAATGCGGAACTGCCAGTCGTCCCAGTAGACGGTTTCTCCTTTTTCAGGCAGCTCGCCGCTGAGCCACAACAGCATGCCGCTGAGGGTCTGGTAGCCGTGCTGGTCTTCATCCGCTAGAGCCGTCAGGTTGAGGCGTTGTTTGAGTTCACTGACGGGGATCATTGCATCGACCAGCAAGCTACCGTCGGGTTGAGTCACCATCCAGGCTTCTGCGGGTTCGAGGGAGAGCTCTCCTGCGATGGCTTCCAAAATGTCGTATAAGGTAATAAGGCCTTGCAAGTCACCATATTCATCGACAACAAAGACCATTTCTGTGCTGGTGGTTTGCATGTGATTAAGCAGTTGCAAGCCTTTCATGGTTTCGGGGATGTACAGCGCTACTTTGGCCATACCGGTCAGAGCGTTGACCGACAGTGTGTTGCTGCGATTGAGCATGGCCTTAGACGAGATGGTGCCAATGAGGTTGTCCAGGTGGCCGTGACAAACCGGAAACACTTTATGTCGGGTCTCTCGGATACGCTGCATCACCTCGTCCAGTGGCCGGTCAATATCGAGATAATCCACATCCCTTCGTGGGGTCATCAGAGAGCTGGCGGGACGGTCGTTAAGGCGCATGATGTTGTGGATCATGTCATGCTCTTTGGGATCTAAGGCACCGGATTCAGACCCTTCATTGACGATTGCCTGGACATCTTCTTCAGTGACACACTCTGTGGCATTTTGAGATTGTCCGATGATGCGCAATAAACCTTCGGTGGAGGCTGTCAGCAGAGCAACAAAGGGAATTGTAATCTTGGACAGCAAATGAATAGGGCGGGCGACAATAATGGAAATACGCTCGGCGTTGGCTTGAGCGTAACGCTTGGGAACCAACTCCCCGATCACAATTGAAAAATAGGTGATCACAATGACCACACAACCAGTGGAAAACAGATTGGCGATTTTGGGCTCCATGCCCTGTCTGATCAGCCACAGTTCAAACGGCTCCGACAGCGTGGCTTCACCGACGATACCGTTTAGCAAGCCGATGGCGGTAATACCGATCTGAATGGTGGAGAGAAACAGCGTCGGGTTCTCTTTCAGTATCAGGGCTGTACGAGCCGAATGGCTGTGATCAGAGAGCTGTTTGAGCCGGCCGCTGCGTACGGCGACCAGAGCAATTTCAGACATTGCAAAGACGCCATTAAGTAGAATTAGCGCCATCAGCAGAAGCACATCCATAACGTCATTACCTTTGTATTGATACTGTTTTAAGCATATCCGAGCATACGAGAGCGGTTTGTGATTTCGCTGAGATAATTTTGGTTGTTGTGACAAATACTCTGATTTCAGTCGGTTATATTGACTAATGAACTTGATTGCCAGTGATAAAGCGTGATTGACTGAGCTGGCGCGAGGATCGAGAACACACGCTAAGAAGAGCAGAAATGAAAACACAAAGAGAGAAGATGTTGGCCGGAGAGCCTTATTTGGCCTGGGATCAGGAATTGTATCAGATGCGTATTGCCTGTCGCCGCCAACTGCTTGTGCTGAATCAGAGTATTCCGGACAGCGACGAGTGGCGCAGTGCTATTGATCAGTTATTGCCGGATGCGCCAGACGCGTATCTGGAGCCGCCGTTTCGCTGTGACTATGGTCGTCACATTCACGTGGGCAAGAATTTCTACGCCAACTTCAACTGCGTGATCCTGGACGTCGCAGAAGTGCGGATTGGTAACAACGTGTTGTTGGCACCCAATGTTCAGCTCTATACGGCGAGTCATCCGTTGGATGTGCAAGCTCGGGTGGAAGAGGGGGTTGAATTTGGTTTGCCGATCACCATCGGTGACAACGTCTGGATTGGTGGCGGAGCGATTGTGTGTCCGGGTGTGACCATTGGTGAGAACAGTGTCATTGGCGCTGGCAGTGTAGTGACACGAGATATTCCTGCTAATGTGGTGGCGGCCGGTAACCCCTGCCGGATTATTCGCCCGCTTGAAGCTTAACTTTCGGCGCGCCCGGATTGCCTGGGCGTCGTTGTTTCGCCATGCCGTCTGACACGCTACGTCACGTTGCTTCTCCCAATCAATTCTCACCATAAAACAGGCACAAATTGCCTGGATGTTTTCGTTATTTGTTGAATTAACCCCACGTAGAATACGGCCTCTTTATATTTCTGTTATTTAGGGAGTTCTACGTGTCATATCGACCATGGTTATTAATATCCACAATGGCGTCTATTTCACCAGCAATGGCCAGCACTAGCTTTGAACCCGGGCTGTCGTTTCCGCTGGAAAAGGAGTACGCATGCAGTTCAACTGGAAAGGTTGGCGCTGAACAGGCAAGGGAAGTCCTGGAGCAGCTATTGCAAAACCTGAATGTCGACCACAAGCAGGCCTCGCAATATTTGTTTATTAATCAAGTGAGTGGCTTCAATAGCCATCACTTCCTGTTTACGTTGCAAAAAGATAACGTACCTGTGCACGGGCAAGACGTGATTTTGTCGCTGAATGATCAGTGTGAACTGTTCCGCTACCAGTATCAGGTTGACTTGCCGCTCAACCCACCGGAAGCAAGTGGTAGTGTGGTCACGAGTGCTGACGAGGCTGTGTCACAAACGAAGCTGCAACTGGACACAGAGCGTTCGCTGATAAGTGGACTGATCAAACTAAGAAGCAGCTTACTGACCATGCGCTCTGAGAATGGCGAAACGCATACATTGACTGTCGATCGTGATGCGATCACAGCGATACCAATCTATCGTTGGATAAAAGGACAACTGGTTCTGGGCTATTATGTCACAGTGCCTCTCAACGGGCCGCAAGGGAACCTGGAAATGTTCATCAGCAGCGTTGATGGTAGAGCGAGCGGCTTTTATTACCAAGCAAAAATCGCCAACTCGACGCCATTAGTGTCTCCGCTTGAGTTTAAGTGGCTCGGCTATGGCGACGACCCCTCAGAGCAGCTTGGCAACTTATTCACTCCCTCTTTTTGGACTGAGCAACCCGGTCAGGTACCAAAGACACTACCACTTAAATCACTCTCAGAGCCGGAGTCGAGTTATACGCAGTTTTATTCTAATCAAGACTTCCATTGGTGGGGGCATTCACTGAACGCAGACTATGCTCAATTCTGGAATGCGGCGAGCGAGGTCAGTCGTTATCAGATCCCAGCGATCCTAACCAATATGCAAGCCATCCACGATGGTTTCAGTTATGCCGCCGAGACCCTGTCTTACGACTTCATCGGAGAGCACAAGGTTGGTCTGATGCTGACCGACAGCGACATAAGGTTTGATAAATACCTGCCGGATTTTGACTTGATTGCTGTTGGAAAAAGCGATTGTCTTGGCCCGACTTACGACCCAGCGATTACGTATCACGAACAAGGACATGCTCTGTTCCGACGTCTCAAACTTCAGGGAGCACCGGTAGGGATGGCTATTACTCCCATCAATGGGGCCATTAACGAAGCGTTTGCCGATTACTGGGCGAGTACTCAGTTGAGTCGTAATTCAGATTGGAATGAGCTTCTTGGCAACCTGAGACTCGATTTATGTGGCAAGGCTGTACGGGATTACAATGCGCCTGAGCAGGACTACTTTGCCGGATATGAAACGAACGTATCTTCTGCACACAGCAAGGTTTCGAGTGAGTATGGCACGGTTGCGACAGAAACATTACTGGCTGCGCCGTTATATCGCGCAAGAAAAGCGATCGCCCAGAACGCGTTTCTCAATAATGATATTGAGTTGGTGAATCGCTACGGTGAAGATCCCGCCGCCGCGCTGGCTGACCAGATTGTGTTGGAAGCGTTTCTCGGCTTGTCGATGCACCAGCAATATCAGGAAACGGCATTTGCTGTTTATCAGTCGGCTAAGCGTCTTGACGCGACTGGGATTGCTGCGGCGGTTTTCCGCCAACAACTGACCAATGTGAACTTGTTACCCCGAGATGTGTCGCCTGAAAGCCGCACTGCGTTTGTGTCTCCTCAGACGCAAAGCGCTGACGTTGCAATCATCAGTCGCGACGAGAGTGAAGCCAACACGAAAGTTGAACTGGCTCTGAACGACTTGCCTGCGACCATTGTGGATTTGGAACCTGGTAAAAAACAACAAGAGTGGTTAGCGGCACCGGCGATGCAATGTTTCCAGTTTAATACCGCTAGCCTCAAACTGACGCACACGTTGAGTGACAATAGTGTCGTGCAAAAGCGTGACTATGACATGGCTTTGGTTGGGGGCAACCCGTTACTGAGTCTGGCGGGCCGCGAAGTTGAACGTTATCAATGGCACTTCACGCTGCCTGATACCATCAACAACAATGCCAACCAGCGACTGCTGGTACGCACCAAAGGCAACGGCGGTGCCTATGTTGAAATGCAGCGCATCGGGCACAGTGATGTGGTGAGACTGAATCGGATGACGGACCATCTCGGCCGGGTCTGGTACAGTCAGGCGGAGCCGGTGACGCTGAGTGACGGAGACTGGCAAATCAACAGCTCCAATATATCTCAAGCGGACCTGTATGTATTGGAATGTATCCCGGAATTCAACATTCAGATCTGCGGTGAATTGAAAGAAAACAGCCGTATTCAGGCAACGGCGATGCACGGTTTTGACTTGCTGGATAACGTTCAATGGCAAATTGTGGGGTTGCCCGAGTCGAAAATGAGCGGCAACACGTTCAGTTACACCTTACCTAACTGGAAACAGTCGCAGGACATCACGCTGGAAGCGACGCTTGATTTCTCCGGTGCGTCGAGAATGGCCAGTAAAACAGTCACGGTCAATGCGGTGAACGATCCGGCGTCTTTTACGTTGCAAGTGCCGGCGCAGAGCAATGAGAGCGAGAATGTCACCTTCAAAGTGGCTGAACTGTCCGATGCGGAGGGCATCGATACTCTGCAAACGCTGTGGCTGGTTGACGGCGAAATCATCGGTGAAGGAGAAACGGTTCAATGGATGACACCGTCAGTCGCTACAGACACACGTTTTCAGGTCACGGTTAAAGTGATTGATCGTGATGATGCCAGCAGCGTAACAGAGAAGCAGGCCGAGATCATGGTCAACCATGTCAACCGCGCGCCAACCATTGCGCTGCAAGGAAAAAGTGTCAAGCAGGGAGAAACCCTAATCCTGATACCGGTGCTTAGCGATGAAGACCACGAGGTTGCTGATCTGAAACTTACCTGGACGGTGACGACCGGGGAAGGCCAACAGACGTTCCAGACTCAGACACTGAATTATCCGGTTGCAGCCGACCATGTCGGCAATATTGACGTTGAGGTGGTTGTCAGCGACGGTCTTGCTCAGGCAAACGCGTCGGCGACGATTCCCGTGATAGCGGTCAATAAGGCGCCTCAACTGGCACTGCTGGGCGCGGACAGTGCGCAGGCTGATAGCTGGGTGAAGGTCGTGGCTGAGGTACAAGACGAAACGCCAGATGACGTCATACTCAATTGGCAGGTTACGCCGGGTATTGAGTGGCAAAGGACTGGTCCGTCGACCATTCGGGTACGCACGCCGAAGACATCTAAACCTGGAGCTATCGATGTTCAGGTGACGGCAGACGACGGGGAATTTAGTGTTTCAGCCCACCACAATATTCGTTGGGATGCGTATCTAAATGCTGCACCTGAGGTACAAATTGATGGCGTGCACCATGCCGCGTTCGGGCAGCGTGTGAGCTTGACGGCAGTGGCTTACGATGACGACAACTGGCCACAACCGCTTAGCTACACGTGGCGTCAGGAAAGCGGACCCGAAAGCCAGTTTATGGCAAGCGGCAATGTGCTGAATTTTAACGTCAGTGAAAACATGGCCAATGCCAAACTGGTGTTCGTTGCCACGGTCAGTGATGGCCAAAATCAGTCGAGCGTGAAGCACGCAGTGTCAATTGGCGCAGTGCCTAAGCCGGCGATAGTGGTTAAACCGTTTGAAAAAACCAGAGGAGAGTTGGAAACGATCACCCTGGATGCGAGTGAGTCGTTGCCAGCGCGGGGCAAAGCCCTTTCATATCAATGGAAACAAGTCTCGGGCCCGGCGTTGGTCGACTTTGACAGTCAGACGGCCCGAGCGCGGCTTACGTTACCTGAAGTGAACAAGAACGGTGTTATCGAACTGGAACTGACGGTACTGGAAGATGGTGAAACGAGTAGCCAACGTTTCACCATTGAGGTTCGAAACCGAGGGCCGAAAGCGCGTCCGGTTACAGCACCGATTCCTGTGGAAGTGGATCAAACTGATGAGCAAACATCTCTGGTGACGATCGACGCGGCGTCGATTGTAGAGCTTGAAGAGGATGTCGACTATCAGTATTTCTGGCGTAAGACACAGGGGGCAGAGGTCACCTGGGTGGATCGTGAGTCGCGTTACCTTAAAGTTCGTTTAACGGGAGCGGATGCGCAGCGCCTTCGCCGCGCGCAACAAGACGACGCCAGTTTGGTGCAGTTGCTGGGGTTTGAACTTGATCTGACGACACCGGAGCAAGGCGTACGGACGTATGGTGTTGAAGTGGAAGTAACCCAAACGGCGCAGTCAGATGATACGGATACACCAGCGCAGCCAAAACCACCAGTGATTACCGACACACCGGTCAGCAGTGGAGGCGGTGGCGGTGGTGGCTCACTGGGTGTGGGTTCGCTGCTGGCTCTGTTACTACTCAGACGCCGTAAAAAATAGACACAGAAGACTAATCGGCACGTTGAGTTCAACGTGCCTTTTTCCGTTTAGCACTATTGCAGCATACTGGAGTAGATCTGCAGACCCCGCATGGTCAGAGAATAGACCCGGCCTTCTTCTTTGACTACCAGTTCGCTGGTTACCAGTTGTTTCAGGTGGAAGTTGAACTTGGTGTGATCTTCAATCCCGACCACACGACACAGATCCATAAACTTCATTTTGCGGTGGATTTTAAGTTGTTTCACCACCATACGGCGGATAGGGTTGGACAGTGCACTGAACACAAGATCATTGTGGCGCTCATCGAGAGGGGATGTGGGTGTACGCTCAGCGTATACTCGCTTGAGCGTGACGGACAATGATGCCAGGTTGAAGGGTTTCGTCAGGAACTCGTCGGCCCCTTTTTTCATCGCATCGACGGCGATGTCGACCGTGGCGAAGGCCGTTGTGATGACGATGCCAATATTAGGCTGCATGCGACGCAGCGACGACAAAGCTTCAATCCCGGTCATGCCGTTCATCACCACGTCAAACAGCGCAAGGTCGAACGCCTGATTGGTTGCGATATCCAGTGCATCTTCGGCATTGGTGCATGCGGTGACGTCGAATGTTTCGAGTGTCAGGGCCTCGACCAGCACATCACGCAGTTGCTGATCATCTTCGGCTAAGAGGAGTTTTAACGTCATTAACATTTCCTGGGTAGTTGTACGTCGACGCACAGGCCGTACTGATGGTTATACAGCAGCAGCTCACCGCCGTGCTGTTGTACAATTTGTTTGCATAAAGCAAGCCCCATCCCGGTTCCTTCACCTTTTGGCTTGGTAGTGAAAAAGGGTTGTGTGGCTTTATTCAGCAAAGGTTCGGGCATACCGCCGCCATGATCTGAGACCCGAACAACCGCGGTCAATTTATTCTGAAAACCATCGATCTGAATCCGTTTGTTTTTCTGGCTGGCGTCAATGGCATTGGCGATGAGGTTGGAAAACACTTCTTCGAGTAATCCGGCATCGCCAGAAATTATCAGTTTTTCATCCAGATTTACTTTGAGATCGAATCCACCGAGGCGGAACTGGTTAAGATCCAGCGCGGACTGGACCACCTCCGCCAAGCAAATCGGTTGGCGCTGAATCGGCTTGTGGTGCGCGTAATTAAGCACTTCCTGGCTGATTTCGGCCGCACGACTCAAGCCGTAACGAATTCGATCTATCTGGCGCTGACATGCGGCATTGTCTGGAACCTGATTGGCCAATAAGTCACAGCTCATCATCGCGCTGCTGAGAGGGGTCTTTATTTCGTGGGCCACGGCGGAAGTAAGCTCGCCCAGCTCTTTCAGTTTGGCGTCTTGTTGAGATTGCTGCATGGCCGTTTCAATTTGATGATCTCGCTCACGATCAAAGACTCTCAGGGCAAACCACAAGGTAACCAGAATAGCTGACGCCAGTATGGTCCGCAGCAGTAGTGCCCAAGTACCGTGGTCGAGGGTAAACACGCTCACAGACAGACCGTAGCCGATCACCGCCAGCCCGGTGGCGTGAAAAGGCCGCCGACCATCGTACCCCTCTTTTTCCAGCACACGGGCGTAGCTTATCAATGCCAGGCCGGCCAGCAAAGCGGAGCCTAAACCATATACCCAACGGATCTGATCAGTGACTGCGTGGATATACTCGGCGAAGTTTACTTCGTCGTAGCTCAGCCATATGCCCAGCAGAAACATACCCTGTGTGGCCAGTACCCCTATCTTGATAGTGCGTCTGTGCTGCCACGTGGTTAGAGGCAGGAGGTGCCACGCAAACCACAGTAAAGGAAGAAACGCGACCCACAGTTTGATGGCTTTAAGTATTTCCAGCGTACGAGTCAGGGTGAATTCGTGCTCATACATCACAATGTACAGGCTGGACCATTGGTGTATCCCATGGATCAGGCCGAAAACGGCCAGCCATGGAAGCGCTTTGGCAATACGGATACGACTATTACGTAAGTCTCTGAACAAAATGGCAAATGCGACGGCAAAGAATGTCAGGCCGTAGAAGAGATAGATCTTAAAGATGATGAGCATATCCATAGTTGCCAGTCTAATTGAGTCTTCTGACAGTGGCAATCGCCGCGCATTTCTATAAACAAACAGTAATATTTCACTTTTAGAGGGTATATCGATAACTCACGTTCACGAGACGTAAATGTTTTTATCATGCTCAATCTGATGAACGTGTGTACCTGTGCTCAAGTTGTTGCGAAGTACGCGTTGCCGTATTAACCCTTGGGAAAATCATGGTCAAGAATGATGTGATTAGAGTCACAAATATATTTACTTAGCGTGCTAACTAAGTTATATTGCTTAGCACGCTAAGTAATTGAGTGCTTCCGATGATTCAAGACATCAACATATTGCGAGATCTCCCTCTGGCGGAGCAACTGGCCCGTGTTTCCCGGCTATGGAAAATGGTAGCGGACCGCGAACTGGCCCCGCTGAATCTGACCTACCCACGCTGGACGGCGTTGTGGAAGTTGTACCGCATGGGAGACCACATCAGTCAGAAGCATCTGGCTGAAGGTTTGGAGATTGAGCTGGCTTCGTTGATGCGTACCCTCAAATTACTCGAAGAGCAATCCCTCATCACCCGGCACTGCTGTGATCACGACAAGCGAGCGCGCATTGTCAGTTTGACGGATGAAGGCAAGGTCTTGATTACCCAGTTGGAGGCGAGAATTATTCAGGTTCGTCGTACCCTGCTGGCGGAACTCAACGACGATGAGTTGAAAAAATTCAGCTTAATCCTGGAGCAGATTGCCCACAACGCGCTCGATTCACTTAGCGAATAAGTCAGAAATCCAGAAAAAGAGAAGTAAACGTCTATGACTCCAGATCAGAAATTCGCTCGCTGGATCAAGTATTCCTGCGTCGCGTTTGTCCTTGTCTTTGCCTATTTTCTTGTTGCTGATTTAGCCATGCCTTTGACTCCGCAAGCCATGGCGACTCGCGTTGTTACCAAAGTAGCACCGCGTGTCAGTGGACAAATCACTCATCTTTATGTGGCAAATAACCAGGACATTAAAAAGGGGGACCCCCTTTTCCAGATTGACCCGCAGCCTTATAAGCTGGCGGTAGAGAAAGCTCAGCTCAACCTTGAACGTGTCATCCAGAATAACGATCAGCTGGATGCGTCTATCGTCGCCGCCACGGCCGATGTGGAAGCCAGTAAGATTGTTGCCGAACAGAAAGTGCGCGAAGCCAAGCGGTTGAACACGCTGTTTCATCGTAACGGTACCTCGCAGCAGCAGCGGGACGATGCCCAAAGTGCAGCGACTGCTGCGCGTGCCAATTTGCTGGCCGCTCAGGCACGCCTCAAAGAGTTGCAAGTCAGCCGGGGTGAGCTGGGAGACCGCAACGTCAATGTTCGTACAGCGAAAAACCAGCTGAAACAAGCAGAACTGAACCTGTCATACACCCAGGTGGTGGCGGAACACGATGGTGTGGTGACCAACCTGCAATTGGAATCTGGCGCATACGCTGCAGCCGGTACTCCGCTGGTGGCACTGGTATCTGACGACGTGGACGTGATCGCTGATTTTCGTGAAAAGAGTTTGCGTCATTTCAGCCGAGACAGCCGTGCATTGATCGCCTTTGACAGCTTGCCTGGTGAAGTATTTGAAGCGCGTATTACCAGTTTGGATGCGGGGGTCAGCTCGGGGCAGTTTGATGCAGATGGCCGTCTGGCGACGCCAACAGAGTCCAATCGCTGGGTTCGCGATGCACAGCGCATGCGACTGCATCTGGCGATTGAGCAAGCGCCTGAACATGAGTTCCCGGCCGGAGCGCGTGCAACCGTGCAGTTGTTGCCGGATAACCCGTTGTCGAGTTGGTTTGCCCGCTTACAGATTCATTTCCTGAGCACCTTGCATTACATTTATTAATTGGGAGGTGGTATGAAATTATGGGATCACCCCATGTCTGAAAATGATCTCAGACAGTGTTTACGCATTGCCACCGGGGCGACGATTGGTTTCACCTTGTGCAAAATGTTTGGCTGGAACTACGGTGTGTTTTTTACCGTAACACCGATGCTTCTGCTGGGGATGGTGCCGGTGATGAGCCGGCATGCCGCTCTACAACTGGTGTTTTCGGCGGCTGTTTGTGGTCTGGAAGTTGGCATTCTAGGGGGGCTGTTTGGTGGTCACCCTGGCATGATGACGCTGATCGTCTTTGGTTTGTTTCTGTATAAATTCGCCTGCATGTCCAAAGGCAGCCTGTTTCTGTTTGGGGCCAACAGCGCTTTGAGTCTGAGTATCATGCTGCATTTTGCCAGCTATCCGACGACCGATCTGAACGATCTGATTTTCAGTAACCTACAAGCCAATATATTGTCAGTTATCGTTGCGTACCTAGTGACCTTTCTGATCCCGGATGCAGAGCCGCGTCAGCCACCAGCGCGCCCAACTGAACCGAAAAAGAATCACCGGATGCGTCATGAAGCACTGATGGGCGCCAGTATTGCCACCATGTCGTTTCTGGTGTTTCAGATTTTTGATCTAAACGATTCAATGTCTGCTCAGGCGACCACACTGCTATTGCTGTTTCCCATGCACTGGAATGGCGCTCTGGGCTATGCACGTAAACGGGCGATGGGAACGCTGCTTGGTGTGACGTTTGGGATCGTCGGTCAGTTGGTGCTGTATGACTGGTCAGATACCTTGTTGTTTGTTGTGCCGCTGTTATGGATCGGGGCGATGATCTTCAGCTATATGCATGTTAAAGAATCAAGCGGATCCGGGGCGGGTTTTGGTGGCTTGACGACGTTGGGCATTTTGTTTGGCCAGTATTTGTCACCAGATGGCGACCTGATTTTCAGTGCGTTGTACCGGGTAAGCAGCATCTTGTTTGCGATTGTGGTGACATTACTCGTCACTTACGCTGTTCACCGATTACTAAATCGTTTTGAAGCAACTCGGTTTAGTCAGCAGTAGCAGCGGTGATGACGATGCGGTTATAAAAAACGGATGCTTTTTTAGCGTCCGTTTTTTTGTTCAGTTCAGAATGGTGCGTCGACCCGAAAATGCATGCGTTCTTTACTGTAAGGATGATCGAACGCCAGTGATTCTGCATGTAAATGGAGCCGCTCAGCGCGTTCCCCATACAGACCATCACCGACCATCGGCATGTTCAGGCCAAGGTGATGAGCGCAGTGAACGCGCAATTGATGGGTTCGCCCGGTTTTTGGATAGAGATAAAGTTTGGTCCGGCCGTTTGTAACGTCTATTTTTTGCCAATGGGTGTGTGCGGGTTTTCCATGCTCAAAACAGACCAGTTGACGGGGCCGGTCATCCGGATCCCCTCGCATGGGGAGTGTAATATCCCCTTCGTCTTCAATCGGAACGCCTTCGATCAGCGCTATGTAGCGCTTTTCAACCTCCCGGCTGATGAACTGTTTTTGCAAGCTTTTGTTGGCTCGACGGGTAAGGGCAAACACCAGCAGCCCTGAGGTCGCCATGTCGAGTCGGTGGATTACCAGAGGGCCCTCAGCATCAGGGAACATCGCTTGCAAACGTGTGTATGCGGAGTCGGAAATGGTTTTGCCCGGAACCGAAAGCATACCCGATGGTTTATTGATCACCACCATCGCCTCGTCCTGATACACGATCTCCAGTTCCAGATGTTCTGCCCAGTTTTCTTCGAGTGGATTGTCATCAACCGGCATGCCTTGCAGCATATGGCCGAGGATCGGATGACATTTACTGTGGCAGGAAGGATAAAAACTTTTGTGTTGGCGCACTTCTGATTTGGGTGACTGGCCCCACCAGAACTCGGCCATCGCTATCGGCGTAAAACCATGTTTGAATGCGTAGTGCAACAGCTTAGGTGCCGCGCACTCACCAGAGCCAGCCGGGGGGACAGGTGTGTTGGTCTGAGCAAAAATGGCGTTAAGACTTTTCTCTTTCCCTTCAATATTGAGAAATCGATATTGCTCGAACAACTTGTTTTGTAACGTATTGGACAGCTGAGCGCGTTGAGTTTTGAGTGCTTTAACCTCCGTTTTAAGGGCGTTCAGGCGCTCATTTATGCCAGCCAGTTTCTCGTCCCACTCCAGTTTGAGATATTTCATGACGTTCTTTTCAGCCACACTTTCTTTGCCCAGATTGGCCAGAAAATCTGAAAGCTCTGGATCTTTGAGAGTGACCTCTGCATCTTGACGCTGGCGCTTTCGTTTGGCCCGGGCTGCGATAGCAATCTGGCGCTGCGCCTCAATCGCCTGTGCGGCCATTTGCTGTTGTGTTGCCAATTCTTGCTCTAAGCGGCTGATTTCAGGATTGCTGGCAGCAAGCTGGTATTGTTTGCTCACGGCGGTAATGTCGGCCAGTTCTGTGCGAAAGAAGCCATCTCGTGACAGCATGTCGAACACTGGCGGTACGAAACCGGGGAGTAAGTTTTGATCGGCGATTTTACCGGAAAAGGCCGATAGGTAGCCCAACTCACCATCCGGGCACTTCACCACCAGCACGCCGAACATTTTACCGACGGCCCCCTGTGTTTCCGTTAAACCGAAGTTGTGTTGCCAGTCGGTTTGCGTCAACAAATGTTGCTGTAACTGCCCGGCAGCTAACAGACACAGTGGATGAGGTTGGTAATAAAAAGGAAATGTAAAGCGTTCGGGCAGATCGATGCTGGAGACATCGCTCTGGAAACGGGTAAAGCACTGTTCGGGAGAAGGCATGTTCACGGTGTTGGCTGTTGGGCAAAAATAGGGCCGTAATTCTACCCAAATTGCCGTCATTTTTCACCTTATCCAACTCAATCAGACGCAGAGCGGTTTCTGGTCGAATACGTGAGTGAATGATAAAAAGCGCATGTGGGTATGCAGGTTGTCGTTTAATGATGAAGGTCAGTGTGTTACCACGTCAGTAAGCCTACGGTATGCGATTGGATATCAGCCAGTGGCCCACACTGTTTGGTGAGCGGTGTGTATCGAAGCTGAGATTGGCGATAAGAATGCTCCCTTAACTATTGAAC